>CAYQZN010000024.1:0-19534 GCA_964421805.1 uncultured Woeseiaceae bacterium | reverse complement strand
TGAGCTCGCTCGCTTTCCACGGTTTGATCTCGCCGCTGGCCACGAGCTCGTTCACTACCCGGTCGAAGTGCTCCGGCGGCGCTCCCGCTGCCGAGACGACGCTGCGTGCGTGCAGTGTCATGTGCCCGCGCTGGATGCCGTCGGTGGCGAGCGCTTTCAGCGCCGAGAGGTTCTGGGCCAGGCCCACGGCGCAGAGAATCCCGGAGAGCTCCTTCGCCGTGTGCACGTCGAGCAACCGCAGCGCGAAGCGTGCCACCGGATTGGCGCGCAGCGTACCGCCGACGATGCCGGTCTTCAGCGGCAGGGTCAGCTCGCCGGTGAGAGCGCCCTCAGCGTCGGTCTGCCAGCGGGTCAGCGCCCGGTAACTGCCGTCCCGGCAGGCCCAGGCGTGAGCCGCCGCCTCGATGGCGCGCCAGTCGTTGCCCGTGGCAATCGCCACCGGGTCCACCCCGTTCATGATCCCCTTGTTATGAGTGGCTGCCCGGTAGGGATCCACGAACGCGATGTCGTTCGCCAGGACAATGGCGTCGCGCACCTCCTCGCCCCGCTCGCCGAGGCGCTCCACCGGGATGCGGCAGCGTGCGGTCACGAGGGCGCCGTCCGTGAGGTTGGAGAGTATGCGCAGGTGCACGCGGCCGCCGGTGATCGACTCCACCATCCCCGCCACGCCCTCGCACAGCGTGTTCACCTGGTTCGCGCCCATGGCGTCGCGGGTATCGGCGTGGAGTTGCAGCACGACCAGCGGCCGCCCGTCCGGGAGGCTCAGTGCGCGCAGGTCGATGCGGCGGACGCCGCCACCCCGCGCCACCATGTTCGGCTGCAGCCTGTTGGCCCGCTCGATGATGTCGGCCTCGGCCTCGCGCAACTTCGCGACGGCGGCAGCGGCATCGTCCAGGCCGACGATATGCAGCTGTCCCGCCAGCAATGGGTCCTCAGCCTGCACCGTGAAACCGCCGGACTCGCGTACCAGCCGGGCCGCCGACGACAGCGCCGCCACGATGGAGGGTTCCTCGACCGCCATCGGCACCACCACCTCGCGGCCGCCGATCAGGAAGTTGGGCGCGATGGCGAGCGGCAGACCGGCGACGCCGATCACGTTCTCGATCATGCGGTCGGCGGCTTCCGGCGTCAGCCCGCCTCGCATGCTCTCCAGCAGGCGCACGTCATCCTGGGTGATGATCTGCATGTCGGCCAGGCGCCGGCGGCGCTCGGCGACATTGAGCCGGTACAGCCCGGGCACGCGGGAACTCTTGGTATTTCCTGGCTGGTCGTTCATGGGGGGGTCCGGGCCGGTCATTCTACCGTGGCGAGGCCGCCGTCGTCCGGGCGGAGCGGCAGCGGTCGGAAACCGGCGCGGTCCGCTGCCGCACGGAACGACTCCAGTCGCCGTCGGTCGCCGGCGAGTGCCAGACCGAGGTCGCCGCCGCCCGCGCCACTGGGTTTATACACAACGCCGGCTCCGTCAGCCAGCCGCGCGAGTCGCGCGTGCCCCCCGCCGCCGATGTCGAGGCCTGCCGCCGCGCCGAGACCGTCGAGGGCGCGGGCATACGCGGCGGTGGCCTCGAGCACGGCCTGCGTCTCGCCGGCCCGCCAGGCGTCGGCCGCTTCCGCTGCGCTCCGGGCCAGGCGGCCGGCAGGCCCGACGGCCGCGGGCGAACGACGCCATTCCCGGTAGCGACGCACCCGCGGCGACGTCCGGGCCGAACGGCCGGTCCAGACGAACAGCGCCACCAGCCCGTCGGGCCAGCGCAGGGACTCCACCGACGGCGTATTGGCGACGACATCGCGGCCTCCATCGCCGACGACGAAACGGATCAGGCCGCCGGCGATCGAGGCCGCGATGTCGAGTCCGCTGCCCTCGCCGCCCTGCAACCGCCGGTGCGCCTCGTACGCGAGGGCGTCGTCGAACGCCCTGCCGAAGTGCCGGCACAGCGCCGCCGTCAACGCGACGGTCAGCGCGGCGCTGGAGCCGAGGCCGAGCTTGTCGGTCCCGCTGTAGAACGCGGCGGTGTCGAGCCGCAGGTCGAACGGCCGCTCCGTGGGCAGCGGCCCGTCCTGCGCCAGCGTCTCCGTGACCGCGCCGAGCAAACGATAGTCCTCGCCCGCACGGTCGGCCTGCCATTCGAGCGTTCCATCGGCGGCGAGGCTGAAAGCCGCCGGCGCGATGCCGGGACCTAGCGCCTGCACCCGGCAGGCCGCCGCCGGCTCGACGGTCACCTGCGCGCGACGGTCGACTGCCGTCACCACGGCGGGCGCGCCGTCGAGCACCGCATACTCGCCGGTCAGGACCAGCTTGCCCGGGGCGCGGGCGCCGCTCACCCGGACTCCGCGATCTTCGGTGCTCCGCCGAGCCCGGCGCGCAGGAGACCGGTGACGCCGGGCACCGCAGACAGCGCTTCCGCGACCGCATCCGCAGCGCCCGGAAGACACACGGCTTTCACCTGGGGGCCGGCATCCACGGTGAAGAACGTGCCGTGGCCGGCGGCGCGCAGTTCCCGGACCGCATGCAGGCAGGCCAGCGTGGCGGGCTTCCAGTAGAGAATGCCCGGCCGGGACGAGAGCGTGAGCGCGTGCATCTTCAGGCAGCTGTATTCGGACACCGCTGCGAGGCGCTCGAAGTCGCGTCCGGCGACGGCGGCGGCGGCCTCGTCGAGGTCGTCCTCCTGCGCCGCCACCCAGGCGCCGTAGTACGGCGAGGTGTCTTCGCTTGCGAGCATCGCGGCGGTTGAGCCCACCGGCTTCGGCCCCGGATCGGTCACGGCGATCACCACCTCGAGAGGCCAGTCCCCGGCGGCGGCCAGCGGCGTCAGCGAGATGTCCGACTCTCCGGCTTGCGGCCGGTCCAGCCGGACGAAGCCGCCGTAGAGCGAGCGGGCCGCGGAGCCGGAAGCGGCGCCCGCCATCCGTGCCAGCGCCGCCGTGTCGAGGCCGGTGCCGGCGGCGGCATCCGCGGCAGCTACCAGCGCGGCAAAACCGGAGGCGGACGAAGCGAGACCGGCGGCGACGGGGAAGTTGCTCTCGCTCTCCACCCGGGCGAAACGACGGATGCCGGTGCGCTGCCGGAAACGGTCCAGGCAGGCAGCCACCCGCTCGCCGGCCGGCCCGCCGCTCTCGCCATCGAGTACGACGAGGTCGGCGTCGAGTGCGTCGTCGAAAGCCACCCGGGTGCGGGTGCGCAGACCGTCCAGTGTGATCGACAGGGAGCCGACCGCGGGCAGATTGCGCCGGCTGTCCTGCTTGCCCCAGTATTTCACCAGGGCGATGTTGGGGTGTGCTACGGCGGTGGCCCGCATGGAGAAATACCGTGAGGGAAACTGCCGCGATTATCCCATGCCCGGCCGGCGGCCGACAGCGCGAACCGGCGCGCGGACGGACCGGGAGCGCCGAGGCATCGGGGCCGGATTCGGTGTACGCTTCGGGCCGACGCGCAGTGCCGGAACGTCACCATCGGGAGCAACCGAGAACCATGTCTTTCGCCGACCGCATCGACCGCTACACGGCCCGGGTGGACGCCGCCATGGACCGTACCCTGCCCGCGGCCGACCGGCTGCCGTTGCGCCTGCACGAGGCCATGCGCTATGCCACGCTGAACGGCGGCAAGCGCATCCGCCCGCTGCTCGTCTATGCCAGCGGCGAGGTGCTGGGCGTGGACGTCCGCCACCTGGACCCGCCGGCCATGGCCATCGAGTTCCTGCACGCGTTCTCACTGGTCCACGACGACCTGCCCGCCATGGACGACGACGACCTGCGCCGGGGCAAGCCCACGGTGCACCGGCGCTTCGACGAGGCCACCGCCATCCTCGCCGCCGACGCGCTGCAGCCGCTCGCCTTCCAGGTGCTCGCCGAAGCGCCGCTGCCGCCCGCGGGACCGGCGGCCCAGCTGGCCGTGATCGCGCTGTTCACCCGCGCCTGCGGATCGCTGGGGATGACCGGCGGCCAGGCCATCGACCTCGAGTCCGAGGGCCGGCGGCTCGACCGGGACACGCTCGAGCACATGTACCGGCTGAAAACCGGCCGCCTGATCGCCGCCTCCATCCTGACCCCGCCCCTGCTGGCGGACGACGCGAGCGACGAGGCCCGCCACGCACTGGCCACTTTCGCCGAGTGCCTGGGCCTCGCCTTCCAGATCCGCGACGACATCCTCGACGTGGAGGGCGAGACGGAGGTGATCGGCAAGACGACAGGGGCCGACGCCAGCCACCACAAGGCCACCTGGCCCGGGCTGTTCGGGCTCGAGGAGGCGAAGCGGCGCTGCGACGAGCTGTACACGGCCGGCACGGCGGCGCTGGACCACTTCGGCGAGGCGGCCGAGCCCCTGCGCTGGCTGGCCGATTTCATCATCCATCGCGCCAGCTGACGGCGCATCGCCGCTCCGGGCCATGAACGAATACGAATACGGCGAGCGCCAGCGCTGGATCCTCCATGTCGACATGGACGCCTTCTATGCTTCCGTCGAGCAGCGCGACCGGCCGGAGCTCCGCGGCCGGCCGGTCATCGTCGGCGGCAGCACCGCACGGGGGGTGGTGGCCGCGGCGAGCTACGAGGCGCGGCGCTACGGCATCCGCTCCGCCATGCCCACGCGCGAGGCGCTGCGCCGCTGCCCGGAGGCGATCTGCGTGAAGGGACGCATGGAGCACTACCAGTCGGTGTCCCGGCAGATCTTCGACATCTTCCGCCGTTACACGCCGGTGGTGGAAGGGCTGTCCCTGGACGAGGCGTTCCTCGACGTCACCGGCAGCCTGACTCTCTTCGGCAGCGCCATGGAGATCGCCCGTGCCGTCAAGGACGACGTCCGCGCCGAGACGGCGCTGTGCGCCTCGGTGGGCATCGCGCCGAACAAGCTGGTGGCGAAGATCGCCTCGGACCTCGACAAGCCCGACGGCCTGGTGCTGGTGACGCCGGAGACCCTGCGCGAGACGCTGGATCCCCTGCCGGTGGAAACGCTGCCAGGCATCGGCCGCCAGACGCTGGCGCGGCTGCACGGCCGCGGCGTGCGCAGCATCGCCGATCTGCGTACGGCCGCCGCGGAAACGCTGCGGCCCGTATTCGGGCGCTATACCCGGCGGGCGCAGGAGCGCGCCGCCGGCATCGACGACCGGCCGGTGGTGGTACACCGCCCGGAGAAGTCCATCAGCGCCGAGCAGACTTTCGACGAAGACCTGGAGTCCGTCGAGGAGCAGGAGCGCCGACTGCTGCGGCTCGCCGAACGCACCGGGGCACGCCTCAGGGCGAAGCGGCTGGTCGCCGGCACGGTGCAGGTGAAGATCCGTGCCGCGGACTTCTCCACCTATACCCGTCAGATCCGGCTGCACCCCCCGGGCAACGCCACCCGGTCGCTGTTCGAGACGTCGCGGGATCTCCTCGCGGCGTGGCGGGACGAGTACCCGGGCCGCAGCATACGGCTGCTCGGCGTGGGTGGAGCGGAATTGACCGCCGCCGAACAGCTCGACCTGTTCGACGCCGCGAGCGACGGCGCCGGCAGCGGGCTGGACCAGACCGTGGACCGCATACGCGAGCGCTTCGGCAGCACCGCGCTCAGCCGCGCCCGCAGCATGGACCGGGACTGAACGGGATGTGTATCGCCAATGGCAGGTGTGGCCCATGGCACGTGTGGCATGTAGACGCCGGGGCTTGGGTTAGAATGGCGGGCCGGACCTGATATGGCAGGACCATGTACACGAGCTTCTTCGGACTCACGGAAAAGCCGTTCACGATAACGCCCGACCCGCGTTATCTGTTCATGAGCGAGCGTCACTCGGAGGCGCTCGCCCACCTGGTCTATGGCGTCACCGAGAGCGACGGCTT
The DNA here is from genome assembly GCA_964421805.1 of uncultured Woeseiaceae bacterium. Lineage (GTDB taxonomy): Bacteria > Pseudomonadota > Gammaproteobacteria > Steroidobacterales > Woeseiaceae > Lentisalinibacter. The sequence goes on along the minus strand of CAYQZN010000024.1, from coordinate 13,729 downwards.
CATCCAGCTCACCGGCGAGGTGGGCACCGGCAAGACGACGCTCGTGCGCAGCCTCCTGCAGAAGCTGCCGAAGCGCACCGAGGTGGCCGTGGTCCTCAATCCCCAGCTCACCGCCCGGGAGTTCCTGGTGGCCATCTGCCGGGAACTCGGCATACCGCAGCCGGAAGAGCGCGACAGCCTGCGCGCGCTGGTGGACGCGCTGAACGAGCACCTGCTGGCCGCCCATGCCGAGGACCGGCGCACCATCCTGGTGGTGGACGAGGCCCAGAACCTGGCGGCGGAGGTGCTGGAGCAGGTCCGGCTGCTCACCAACCTGGAGACGACCCGGCAGAAGCTGCTGCAGATCATCCTCATCGGCCAGCCGGAACTGCGCGCGTTGCTGGCGCGCAACGATCTGCGCCAGCTCGCCCAGCGCATCACCGCCCGCTACCACCTGGAGCCGCTGGACCGGAACGAGACCATCCGCTACATCGAGCACCGGCTGAAGGTGGCCGGCGCCGTCACCGACCTGTTTACGCCCGCGGCCAAGCGGGAGGTGTACCGGCTCTCCGGCGGCGTCCCGCGGCTGGTCAACGTCATCTGCGACCGCTCGCTGCTCGGCGCCTACGGCCGCGAGCGCCGGCAGGTGGACAAGACCCTGGTCCGGCGCGCCGCGGCGGAGATTTCGGGCCAGCGGGAGAACCCGTTCTGGCAGCGATGGCTGCTCCCGCTCGCGGGCAGCGCCGCACTCGCCACCCTGGCCTTCAGCGCGTGGTATTACCTGGCGCCGACGGACGACCAGCCTCCGGCCCGCCCGGTGGTGCGCATGATCGGGCCGCCCGGCGCCGCCGCCGGACCCGCGGGCGTCGCCCCGTCGCCGATCGCGACGGCGGAAGCCTCGTCACAGCCGCGTGCGGCGCAACCGTCACCGGACGACGGGACGGCGGGCGGCGAACCCGGCCGGGACGCCGGTGCGCAGACCGGAGCCGGCAACGATCCCGCCCCGTCGCTGGCAGCGATCCTGCGCGACAATCCCGACGCGACCGACAGCGTCCGGGCCTTCACGACCCTGTTCGGCATCTGGACGGCCGGCTACGATCCCGAGGCCGGCGCGGCCTGCGACCAGGCCGGGCGCCAGGGGCTGCAATGCCTGTTCCAGCGCGGCACGTGGAACACGCTGCGCCAGTTCGACCGCCCCGCCATCCTCACACTCACCGACGAGGGTGCGGCCGATCACCGCGTGGTGCTGGCTTCCCTGAACGGCGAGACCGGCGTGATCCTGCTCGGAGGACAGCGCTACGAGCTGCCGCTGTCGGAGATCGGCAACTACTGGTACGGTGATTTCGTGCTGCTGTGGCGGCCGCCCTTCGGCGACGTCATCGCCTATCAGTACGGCATGCGCGGCGACGGCGTGCGCTGGCTGCGGCGCAGCCTGAGCGAGATCCAGGGGCAGCCGGTCGGGGACGAGGATGAGGATTCCGACTATTTCGACCGGGACCTCGAGCAGCGGCTGCGCGAGTACCAGCGCAGCCAGCGCCTGCAGGTGGACGGCATCGCCGGCCAGCAGACCCAGATCCTGATCAACTCCGACCTCGGCCTGGCGCAGACGCCGCGCCTCACGGTCAGCGGATGACGCAGCGGCGGATGCCATGTCCTTCATACTCGACGCACTGAAGAAGTCCGAGAACGAGCGCCAGGGCCAGCGCGGACTCGGCGTGGCCGACGTGCCGGTGGCGCGCGAGGCGCCCGGCGCACCCGTCTGGATCTGGTGGCTGCTGGGGCTGCTCGCAGTGAACGTGCTCGTCCTGCTGGCCGTGCTGCTGCGGCCGGAGGCGCAGCCGAGCGCCGATGCGGCCGCGGACACGCCGGCCGCAGGGCCCGCGCAAGCCCGGCCCGCCACCGTGCCGGAGAAGGTGGCGCCCGAACTCGCCGCCCTCGTGGACCGGGCGCGGACCGAGAGACTGAGCGCCACACCGCCGGATACCGGGAACGGCACCGCCGACGAGGCGCAGGCGGCGGACGCCGCGGGAGCGGTCGGCGGCGCAGCCGGCGGCGGCCCCGCCACTGCGCCGAGCGACAATCCATCGGCCGGTGATCCGTCCGCAGATAATCCGTCCGCCCGCGCCGAACCGGCGCCGCCCGACCGGGGCGCCACGCTGCAGCCGCAGGCGGCCGCAGCGACCTCACGCCCCGGAGCCGGCGCGAGCAGCGAGGAACAGGCGCTGGCGCTGCCCACCCTGGACGAGCTCAGGGTGCGGGGCGATACCGGCCTGCCCGACCTGCACCTGGACATCCACGTCTGGAGCGAGCAGTCCCGGGGCCGCTTCGTCTACGTGAACACAATGAAGTACCGGGAGGGCGACGACCTCGCCGAAGGACCGCGGGTGGCATCCATCGTCCAGAACGGCGTCGTGCTCGAGCACAACGGCCGCCGCTTCCTGCTGCCGCGCGAATAGCACAGGGAGAACGGGCGTGAACGGAGCGGGCGATGCGGCGGCGGTGGAGTATCTGGACGGCAGGCACCTCAGCCTCGCGCTCAGCGCCGGCGTGCACCGGGTGCTGGAGAACCAGGACCTGCTGAACCGCATCAACGTGTTTCCGGTGGCGGACGGCGATACCGGCACCAACCTCGCGCTGACGCTGTCCGCCGTGCGCGGCGCGCTGCAGGGCGCCGACGAGCTGCCGGCCAATCGGGTGCTCATCCGCGTGGCCGACGCCATGCTGGACGGCGCCCGGGGCAACTCCGGGGCGATACTCGCCCAGTTCTTCCAGGGTGTGAGCGACGCGGCCGTCGAGGTGCCCCGCATCACGCCGGAGGCCTTCGCCCGGGCGGTGGCGGTGGGCTCCGAGTACGCCAGGGACGCGCTCTCCGAGCCTCGTGAGGGCACCATCCTGTCCGTGGTGGCCGCGTTCGCCTCCAGACTGCGCGAGCAGCTCGGCCACATGCCGAAGATCGATTTCCCGAGCCTGCTGGGCGGCGGTCTCGAAGCCGCCCGCAAGGCGCTGGCGGAGACCACCCACCAGCTGGACGTGCTGCGCAAAGCCGGGGTCGTCGACGCGGGCGCCCAGGGTTTCGTGGAGATGGTGGCGGGCATGCTGGACTACGTCCGCGACGGCAAGATCGTGGACCTGGACGAGGCGGATTTCATCTCCGTCGTCGAGGAATTCAGCGCCACCGCCGGGGAAGACAGCGACCTCGACTACCGCTACTGCACGGAATGCATGGTGACCGGCGAGGAGATCGACCGGCGCAAGCTCAGGGAGCAGCTCTCGGCGCTGGGCGCGAGCCTGGTGCTGGCCGGTACCCGCCGCAAGGCCAAGATCCACATCCACGTGAACGAGCCGGAGGAGGTATTCCGGGTCGCCGCCGGCCACGGCGCCGTCTCCGGCGAGAAGGCCGACGACATGCACCGCCAGCAGCACGCCACCCACGGCGCGGGCGTGAAGGTGGCGGTCATCACCGACAGCGCGGCCGACATCCCCGAGGAGGAGATGGAACGCCTCGACATCCACGTGGTGCCCATGCGGATCAGCTTCGGCAACCAGGGCTACCTGGACAAGGTCAGCATCACGCCGGACGAGTTCTTCGAGGAGCTGAAAACGAACCCGGTGCACCCCACCACGTCGCAACCGGCGCCCGGCGACTTCCGACGGCAGTATCAGTTCCTCGCCAGCCATTTCCCGGACGTGGTCTCGGTGAGCCTGACCGGCAAGGTGAGCGGCACGCTGGAAGCGGCCCGCTCCGCCGCCGAGCGGGTGCACGCCGACGGCCGCATCCACGTCATCGACAGCCTGAACGTCTCCCTGGGCCAGGGCCTGGTCGCCGTGCATGCCGCCGAGTGCGCGCGCGCGGGCCTGGATGCCGCGGCGGTGGTGGCGGAAACGGAATGGGCCGTCGCCCACACCTGGAGTTTCGGCCTGGTGCAGGACCTGCGCTACGCCGTGCGCGGCGGCCGCGTGCCGCGCTCGCGCAAGGTCGTCGCCGAGTGGCTGAATCTCAACCCGGTGCTGCGCACGACCCCGGACGGCCAGGTGACCTCGGGCGGCGTGATATTCGGCCGCGCCAACCGGCTGCCGAAGTTCGTGCGCTACGTGGCCCGGCGCGTGGCATCGGGCTGCCGCTACCGGCTGGCCGTCGCCCATGCACAATGCGGCGCGGAAGCGCAGGAGCTGCGCCGGCGGCTGGAGGCGCGGCTCGACCGGGTGGAGCAGTCCTGGGTCACCGAGCTCGGTACGGCCATCGGCGTGCACGGCGGGCCCGGCACGCTGGTCGTCTCGCTGCAGGAACTCCGGGAGCCGGGCAGTTGAGCGACGGCCGCGACGAGACGGGCTGCGGCCACCCCCTGCGCCTGGAGACGCTGGGCGTTCATGCCGGCCGGGAGCCGGACCCGGCCACCGGCGCCGCGGTCACCGGCTGGCAGCCGGCCACCACGTTCCGGCGCGGCAATCCGGCCGGCCTGTCGTACATCCGCGAAGACTCGCCGAACCGGCTGCAGGCCGAGGCCGCACTCGCCGCGCTGGAGGGCGGCGACGCGGCGGTGGCCTTCGCCTCCGGCTCCGCCGCCTCGTTTGCGGTGTTCGCAGCCCTGCCGGAAGGCAGCGAGATCGTCTGCACCGAGGACGCCTACTGGGGCACCCGCCAGCAGCTGACCGAACTCGCGCCGCGCTGGGGCATCGCCACCCGCTTCGTCGATACCTCGGACCTCGCGGCCGTGCGCGGGGCGGTGAGCGACCGCACCGCACTCGTCTGGCTGGAAACGCCTTCGAATCCGCTGCTGCGGGTGAGCGACGTCCGTGCCATCGCTAAGATCGCCCGCGCGGCCGGGGCGCTGCTGGCCTGCGACAACACGCTGGCCACGCCGGTGATCCAGCAGCCGCTGGCCCTCGGCGCCGACCTGGTGATGCACAGCACGACCAAGTACCTCGGCGGCCACAGCGATCTCATGGGCGGGGTGGTCATCGGCGGGCGCGGCCCCGTGATGGACGCGGTGCGCCGCCAGCAGCGGGTCGCGGGGGCGAGTCCCTCGCCCTTCGACTGCTGGCTGCTGCTGCGCAGCCTCGCCACGCTGACCGTACGGGTGCGGGGCCAGTCCGCGGGCGCGCTCGCTATAGCCAGAGCGCTGGCCGGGCACGAGGCGGTGAGCACGGTGCTGTATCCGGGGCTGCCGCAGCATCCCGGCCATGCCCTCGCCGTCGGCCAGAGTCTCGTGGGCGCCGGGACGGGCAATCCGCTGCCCCTGGGCGCCATGCTGTCCATCCGTATGGCCGGCGGCGCGGAGCAGGCGAAGGCGGTCGCGGCGCGCACGCAGCTGTTCACGCGGGCGACCAGCCTCGGCGGCGTCGAGAGCCTGATCGAGCATCGCGCCCCGGTGGAGGGACCGGGGACGCTGACCCCGGACGACCTGCTGCGCCTGTCGGTGGGCCTGGAGCACCCGGACGACCTCCTTGCCGACCTGGAGCGGGCGATCTCAGCCTGATGCGGTCTCGTCCAGGCGCTCGTCGCCGGCGGGCTCCACCAGCGACGCATCCTCGTTGCGCGGGCTGTTCACGCGGCGGCTGACCGGCCAGGCGCGCAGCGCCACGGCCGGGTCGGCCAGAGAATCGCCGTCGCCTGCCGGATCTTCGCCCGCGAGCCACGCCGCCGAGCGCTCGGGGCCGAGCACCAGCGGCATGCGGTCGTGCAGCCGGGCCATGAGGTCGCCGGGCGCCGTCGTCAGGATGGTGAAGGTATCCAGCGGGCCCTCGGCTTCATGGTCCGCGCCGGTCTTCGGTTCCCAGTGCTCCCACAGCCCCGCCATGGCGAACGGTTCGCCGGTGGCCGCCGAGACGAACCAGGGCGTCTTGCCGTCGGCGCCCGCGCGCCACTCGTAGAAGCCGTCGGCGGGCACGAGGCAGCGGCGCCGGCTCCAGGCGGCACGGAATGCCGGCTTGTCGGCGGCGGTCTCGGCGCGGGCGTTGATGAGCCGGTTGCCGATCTTCGTGTCTTTCGCCCAGAACGGCACCAGGCCCCAGCGCAGCATGGCGGCGTAGCGCGTACCGTCCGCGGCGGTGCGGATGACGGGCACGTGCTGGCTGGGCGCGACGTTGTAGCGGGGCTCGATGGGCGGCGGGTCTTCCACGCCGAACAGCTCGGCCATGGCCTCGCGGGCGGAATAGAAGGCGAAGCGTCCGCACACGGGCCTACTCCCGGATACCCACGCCGCGGTTCATCAGCACCAGGCTCACGGTGAACAGCAGCACGACGAAGCCGCAGACGATGAGGTAGGCGATGCCGATGGGGATGTCCGAGGCGCCGAGTACGCCGTAGCGGAACGCGTTCACCATGTACAGGATGGGGTTGGCGAGCGAGACCTTCTGCCAGAACTCCGGCAGCAGCGAGATGGAGTAGAACACGCCGCCGAGATAGGTGAGCGGCGTCAGGACGAAGGTGGGGATGATCGAGATGTCGTCGAACTTTTTGGCGAAGACGGCATTGATGAAGCCTGCCAGGGAGAACACCACCGAGGTGAGTATCACCATGGAGAAAGTGACGAACGGATGCTGCACCGTCAGCCGCGTGAAGGCCAGCGCGATGACCGAGACCAGCGCGCCCACCATGAGCCCGCGCACCACACCGCCGGCGACGTGGCCGAGAATTATGGTGGCATTCGACATGGGCGAGACCAGCATCTCCTCGATGTGGCGGCCGAACTTGGCGCCGAAGAACGAGGACACCACGTTGCCGTAGGAGTTGGTGATCACCGACATCATGATCAGCCCCGGCGCGATGTACTGCATGTAGTTGTAGCCGTCCATCGCGCCGATGCGCTTGCCGATCAGCGTGCCGAAGATGATGAAGTACAGCGTCATCGTGATAGCCGGCGGCACGATGGTCTGCACCCAGATGCGGATCACCCGCGTGAATTCCTTGTACACGATGGTCTGCAGACCGACCCAGTTGGCACGCAGGTCCATCTTCAGGCCTCCGCCGCCGCGGCCCGCGCCGCTCGTTTCATCTCGGCGGCTGCCCCCTTGTTCTCCACCAGCCCCATGAAGAGCTCCTCCAGCCGGTTGGCCTTGTTGCGCATGCTGACCACGCGCACGCCCGCCTCCGACAGGGCGGCGAATACGTCGTTCAGGCTCTGGCGCTTCTCGAGCATCACCTCCAGGTCGCCGTCCGGGCGCAGCGTGAGGTCGTAGTGCTCGAGCCGGGGCGCGGCGTCCAGCGGCTCGGCGGGCGTCAGCACGAACACCTCCCGGTTCAGCTTGCGCAGCACGTCGGCCATGCTGGCATCCTCGATGATGCGGCCCTCGTCGATGATGGCCACGTGCCGGCACAGGCTCTCCGCCTCCTCCAGGTAGTGAGTGGTGAGGATGATGGTCGTGCCCTCGGCGTTGATCTTCTGCAGGAAGTTCCACATGGAGCGGCGGATCTCGATGTCGACGCCGGCGGTGGGCTCGTCGAGGATCAGCAGCTTCGGCTCGTGCACCAGCGCGCGGGCGATCATCAGCCGGCGCTTCATGCCGCCGGAGAGGTTGCGGGCAATATCCTCGCGCCGGTCCCAGAGCTTCAGCTCGGTGAGGTAGCGCTCGGCCCGCTCGTAGGCGAGCTTGCGGGGCAATCCGTAGTAGCCGCCCTGGTTCACGACCGTGTTCAGCACCTTCTCGAACAGGTTCAGGTTGATCTCCTGGGGCACGAGCCCCAGGCAGGCCTTTGCCTGCTCCAGTTCGTCGTCGATACTGTGGCCGTAGATACGGACCTCGCCGCTGGTCTTGTTCACCAGCGAGGTGATGATGCCGATGGCCGTCGTCTTGCCGGCGCCGTTCGGCCCGAGGAGCGCATAGAAGTCGCCCTCCTCCACCTCGAAATTGATGCCCTGCAGCGCCTCCACGCCGTTGGGATAGACCTTTCTGAGGTCCCTGATACTGAGTGCACGCATAACTCACCATTGTAGAACCTATGAGGGAGCGCCGCATGGACCAGCGCATCGACACGGACGAATTTCCCCGGGAAGTACGGTCGCTGGCCCGCGCCGCGCCGGAGTTCCGGCCGGTGGTCCGGCGCCACGGCATCCCGGCCTTCTGGCGCCGGCCGGAGGGCATCGAGACCCTGGTTCGAATCATCCTGGAACAGCAGGTGTCGCTGGCCGCGGCGGCGACGCTGTACCGCCGCATCCGCGGCGAACTGGGCGGGATCTCGGCGCGGCGCCTGGTGGAAGCGGGACCGGCGCGGCTGCATCGCCTGGGCATGACCCGGCAGAAGGCCCGTTACTGCCATGCGCTGGGCGAGGCCGTGCAGAGCCGCCGGCTGTCCTTCGCTGCCCTGGCCCGCGCCGGGAACGAAGAGGCGATCGCCACATTGTCCGCGCTGCCCGGCATCGGCCCGTGGACGGCCGGCGCCTACGTCATGGCGGCGATGCGCCGGCGTGACGTCTGGCCGCCCGGCGACCTCGCGCTGGAACGGGCCATCGAGCGCCTGCTGCCGGACGCGGACACACGGGAACTCGCGGCCAGCGGCGAGCGCTGGCGGCCGCGCCGGGCCGTGGCCGCCCGGCTGTTGTGGCATTACTACCGGGCAGAGGTAGTCGCCTGATGCCTGCAGCCGGCCGGCCGCCCGTCAGCCGGTCAGCCGCTCAGCCGGAGCGCCTGCGGGGTGCCTGCAGGCGGGAGGCCGCGGCCCTGAGCGGCAGGGCGGCAGGCAGGCGCTGCTGCAGCTGCAGCCCCGCGGCTCGCACGGCACGGCGGCGCAGCGGCACCAGTTCCGCGCAGCGCAGCAGTTCGGGCCAGAAGCCGGCCACCGACGCATGTACGGGCCGCAGCCGGGCCGCCTGGGCGTGGGCGATGACCGCGAGCGCCGGTTCGTCCAGACGGGCGAGTTCGTCGCACCAGGCTGCGTCCACGCCGCCGAGCAGACGCGCCGCGAAGGGCCGTCGCCAGGCGAGCCGCCGCAGCAGCGAAAGGCTCATGTAGAGCACCAGCTCGACGCTGGGTGCCGCGCCGCGGAACAGCTCGAAGGTGCCCGGATCCGCGCCGCTGCCGCCGACGTCCACCGAACGGACGCTGCAGAGCAGGAACGGGCTGCTGGCAGCCTCCGCCCTCTGCTCCGGTGTGAGACGCCGCAGCATTTCCCGGGCCGCGGGCTCCAGGCGTTCCAGCTGCCGTGCCGCGTGCCGGTCGTTGCTGCCGAGGAACTCGAGATAGCTGCGGTTGATGGCGGCCAGATGCCGCAGATCGTTGTTTTCCAGTGCCTTGTAAGCCATGCCCCACCCCCTGATTGCCACATCTATGACTTATTGACCATATTGGTCCATTTTTCTCATTTGTGATCCTAGCGGAAAAATGATGTCATATATGTTCGAAAAATTACATAAATGGAGGGCAAATGGATGGAGGCAACCCGAGATCGCTATAAGACCGAACGGCTGCGCTTCGAACTGGCACTGCGCATGATAGGCCACGAGGCCCGCACCCAGACCATCAGTCTGTGTACCGGCCTGTCCCACGACCGGATCCGCAAGATCTACAGCCGCTATTTCCCGGCTGGCCGCGGCGGCGTGCGGCGCAGGCGCGGGAAGTCGCCCCGGCAGACCGTGCCGTTCGTCCGCAACGCCGTCCATCAGCTGGAGGCGACCACGCTCACCTACCTGTTCGCGCAGGGCGGCCTGCTGCAGCTCGGGGGCGACGGAGTCTACGCCCGCTGGCAGCGTCCCGACGTCGAGTACGGACACCGGGCGTGCCGGTCCTACGAGACCTACCAGCTGCTGCATCCCCGCTGCCTGTTCAGCTTCGAGTGGGCCTGGAATCTGCTGCAGGCGCTGAGCGGCGACGGCGAGCTGGGCCTGACGCGCTGCAACGACTGCGGCCTCGATTATCTCCACGACCGCTACGGCCTGAACTTCCACCAGTGCCCGGCGTGCGAGATCCGCACGGGGCGCAGCCGGCGGCCGGGACACGGCAGCTTCGTCCGGGCGTAGTAGAATGCCCGGATGACCATTAAGACAGCCGATCTCTGCGACGAACACGCGGAGCGGGTCCGCATCGCCGACCCGATCTTCCGCCCCTATGGCGGCCGCCCCGCCTTCAGCGGGCCGATCACCACCCTGCGCGTCTTCGAAGACAACGTCCTGGTGCGCTCAGCCCTGGAGGAAGCCGGCGACGGCCGCGTGCTGGTGGTGGACGGTGCCGCCTCGACGCGTTGTGCGCTGCTGGGCGACCAGCTCGCAGCGCTGGCCGCCGGCAACGGCTGGGCGGGCGTCGTGGTGAACGGCTGCATCCGCGACTCGGCCGATATCGCCGCCATCGACATCGGCGTGCGGGCGCTCGCGACGATGCCGCTGAAGAGCCGCAAGCTCGGGCGCGGCGAGCGGGACGTGACGGTGGCTTTCGCCGGCATCGCCTTCGAGCCCGGCCACCATCTCTATGCCGACGAGGACGGGCTCCTGGTCAGCGCCGACGCCCTCGTCTGAGGGCAGCCATGACGGCGACTTTGTCCCACAACACCTTCGCCGGCGCCTATGTGGACCGGGCCGGCGAGCGGCGGGTGGACAAGGACTGGCAGCGCGAGGCGCTGACCCGGCCGGGCACCGTGTTCGTGCCGGTCTGGCAGGGCCGCTGCCCCGCGGCCGAGGCAGACGGGCGCGCCTGGCTGCTCCGTTACGGGGATCTGCCCTGCGAGCCCCGCCTAGAGGAGCTGGTCTTCCTCGGCGTCTTCCGCGATGCACCGGCGTTCGCGCTGGAGGTGGACGAACCGGTGCTGCCGGCCGCCGGCGGCGTGGAGTACCGGGACCTGCGCACCCTCGGCGGCATCCTGCCCGCGGACGAGGCCAGCCTGATGGCCCACGCCCGGGCCATGATCCTCTGGCACCAGGCGCAGCGGCACTGCGGCCACTGCGGCGCGGCCACGGAGCCCGATGCCGGCGGCTACGCGCGGATCTGCACCGGGCCGGAATGCGGCCGGCGCATATTCCCGCGGGTGGACCCCGCCATCATCGTGCTGGTGGAGGCCGGCGGGCGCTGCCTGCTGGGCCGCCAGCCGACCTGGCCGGAAGGCCGTTACTCCACCATCGCCGGCTTCGTCGAGCCCGGCGAGAGCCTGGAGGAAGCCGTGCGCCGGGAGGTCTTCGAGGAGACCAACGTACAGCTGGCCGAGGTGCGCTACGAGTCTTCCCAGCCCTGGCCCTTCCCCTCCGCGCTGATGCTGGGATTCCGCGCCGTCGCAGAATCCGGCGACATCGTGCTGAACGACGGCGAACTGGAGGACGCCCGCTGGTTCACCCGCCACGAGATCCGGGCGGGCTGGCCGAAGCTGCCGCCGCGCCTGTCCATCGCCCGCCGGCTGGTCGACGACTGGCTCGAGGAGGACGGCGGCAGCGACGTCGCCTGACATGTGTCTCATCGTCGCCGCCTGGCGCATGCACCCGGAGCTGCCGCTGATCCTGGCCGGCAACCGGGACGAGTTCCACGCCCGCCCCGCCGAACCCGCCGACTGGTGGCCGGAGCAGCCCGGACTGCTGGCCGGCCGTGACCTCGAGGCCGGGGGTACCTGGCTCGGCGTGACCCGCAGCGGGCGTTTCGGCGTGGTCACCAATTACCGGGAGGGCTCTCCCCGGGGCGGCGAGGTCTCCCGCGGGTTGCTGCTCACGGACTGGCTGACCGGCGAGGAGCCGGCCGACCGATTCGCCGCGAGGCTGGAACGCGAGGAGCATCGCTACGCCGGCTTCAACCTGCTCTACGGCAACGCGGCGACCCTGCGCTACCACACCAACCGGGAAGCGGTCAGCCGGGATCTCGAGCCCGGCATCCACGGCGTGAGCAATGCGCTGCTCGACACGCCCTGGCCGAAGCTGGTCGTGACCCGGGACCGCCTGACCGCCCGGCTCGAGGCGGGACGCACCGAACCGGACGACATCCTGGAGATACTCGCCGACACCCGACCCGCCGGCGCGGATGGCGAGGCGGACCCGGCCCTGGACGCGGCAATGGATCCGGCCGTGCGCCGGGTGCTCTCCGCGCCGTTCATCCTCACGCCGACCTACGGCACCCGCTGTTCGACGGTGCTCGTGTTCCGCGGCGACGGCAGCGCGGAGTTCGTCGAGCGGCGTTTCGACCCGGCCGGCGAGGCCGCCGGCGAGACCCGGGTCAGTTTCCGGCTTGCCTGAAGCGCTTCTGCAGCCATGCCGAGATGTCGCCGATCTCGGCCGGGCAGACGGCGTGCGGCATGTCGTAGGTCTGCCACTGGAGGGGATAGCCGGCGGCGGCGAGTGCCTCACCGGTCTGCTCGCCGAGGGCGACCGGCACCATCGGGTCCTGCCGCCCGTGGGCCATGAACACCGGCAGGTCTCGATTGGCGGCGCTGCCCTCGGCGGTCAGCGTCTCGCCCAGCGGCATCCAGGTGGAGAGCGCGATCAGGCCGGCGAGGCGCTCCGGATAGCGCAGGGCCGTGTGGATGGCGATGGCGCCGCCCTGGGAAAAGCCGGCCAGAACGATGCGCCCGGCCGGAATGCCCCGTTCCTTCTCCCGCTCGATCAGCTCCACGGTGGCGGCAGCGCTCGCGCGGATGCCCTCCTCGTCCTGCCGGGCCCGGCGGTCGATGGCGACGATGTCGTACCAGGCGCGCATGCGCATGCCGGCGTTGATGGTCACCGGCCGGATGGGCGCGTGGGGAAACACGAAGCGCAGCGGGGGGTCATCCGGCAGCTGCAACTCCGGCACCAGCGGCTCGAAGTCGTGGCCGTCGGCCCCCAGCCCGTGCAGCCAGATGACGGCGCCTGCCGGCTCGTTGCCGGTCTCGATCTCTACGGTCTCGAGCATGTCTCCTCCCGTTGCGCATGTACCCGCTATCCCGATACGGCAATAATCGCGTCACTCGCAACAGCCGCGATAACGGAGCGCGCAGGTTAACCGGAAAATCATGCGCCGGCAGCCTTGACCCGCTATGCGCATCAATGTACAAATATGCGCAAATTTATTCACACTGACAGTCATGCCCGCCAGCGCCGAACAACAGATCGAGCGTCGCCGCGCCATCGCGGCGATACTGCGTGAGCGCCCCGTCGCCACTCAGGGCGAACTGGTGCGCGCGCTGCGCGGGCTCGGCTTCGAGGCGACGCAGTCCAGCGTCTCCCGGGACCTGCGGATCCTCGGCGCAGCCAAGGAGGCCGAGGGTTACCGGCTGCGCGCGGCCGACCCCGCCATGGCTGGAACCAGCGCGCCCGGCGGTGCCTTCGACGAGGTGGCCGGCTTCGTGCGCGCCGTGAAACGCGCCGGCGCGAACCTGGTGGTGGTGCAGACCGGCATCGGCGCCGCCCAGCGGGTGGCGGTGGCGCTCGACCGCAGCCGCTGGCCGGAGATCGTCGGCACGCTGTCCGGCGACGACACCATCTTCGTGGCCACGCCCGGCGCGGCGGCGAGCGCCCGACTGGAATCCCGACTCAACGACATCTTCGCGGAGCGAACCCCATGAATGCCCAGCCCACCTCTTCCGGTCAGGACTCACCCATCCTGCTCGCCTACTCCGGCGGCCTGGACACTTCCTTCTGCGTGCCCTGGCTGAAGGAAAACTACGGCCGTCCGGTGATCACCGTCACGGTGGATACCGGCGGCATCGACGAGGACGCGCGGCGGGAACTGGCGGCGCGCTCCGAGGCGCTGGGCGCCGCGGAGCACCTGCTCATCGACGCCCGCCAGGCCTTCTTCGACGAGGTGCTGCGCTGGCTCATCGCCGGCAACGTGCGCCGGGGCGGACTCTATCCGCTGTGCGTCGGCGCCGAGC
>CAYQZN010000023.1:0-19856 GCA_964421805.1 uncultured Woeseiaceae bacterium | reverse complement strand
TGGCGGCCGAGGACGAAGGGGGTGGCCTGAAGGGCCGCGGCGGCCTCTGTTGCGGGACTCGCTGACATGCCGTGCAGTCTAGCGACCCGGCCCGCCGGGCTATCGGACCCGGTTCACAGATTGGTCGCGACCAGACCATTCAACTACCATCGCGACGGAATATCCACGGGGGAGCCAGCGAATGTCACTGAAGACGACGATCGTCTCGCGCCTGACCGAGTCCTTCCTCGGCGAGGCGCGCCTCCGCAAGCGGCGAAGAAAGGCAGAGCAGCGCCGGCGCAGGGACGGGCGGCCTCACCTCGTGGACTACTTCCACCAGCCGGACGACCCCTATTCACGCCTGCTGGCGAAGGCGTTACCCGCTTTCGTCGAGCGCTACGATGTGGACCTGAGGGTCTGGCCAGTCGGCCCGCCGCCCGACTGGGCGGCACCGGAGCGTGAGCGGCTGGTGGAGTGGTCCCGCGTGGATGCGGCCCGCCTCGCGGCCCGCGCCGGGCTGGATCCGGATGCGCAAGACCCGGCGGTGCTGGAACTGATCGCCGGCGCGCGCACCGGCGGCGACGCGCGGCGCGAACAACTCGGCCACTATCTCGGCGCGATGCTGCACTACGAAGGCGAATGGTACTGGGGCCTGGACAGGCTCCATTACCTGGAGTCGCGGCTGGCGGATCTGGGAGCCCGGCGTGCCGGCGCGCCGCACGATCCACTGTTCGCGCCGCCGGCCGTGCCCTCCCCCGCGGCAGCCCCGCCCGCCGCCGGCCAACCGCCGGATATCCACTGGTTCCTCTCGTTCCGCAGCCCGTATACCTACATCGCGTCAGAACGCGTCAGGGCCCTCGCCGACGCCTGCGGCGCCCGGCTGCAGCTGCGTTACGTGCTGCCGATGCGCATGCGCGGACTGCCGGTGCCGAAGATGAAGAGCCGCTACATCGTCACCGACGTCGCCCGCGAGGCGCGGCGCCTGGGTGTACCGTTCGGCCGCATTGCAGACCCCCTGGGCGAACCGGTGGAGCGCGGTTACTCCCTGCTGCCCTGGGCCATCGGGGAGGGGCGCGGCTACGAGTACTGCCACGCCTTCATGCGCGGCGTGTGGTCCCGGGGCATCGATGCGGGCAGCGACCGGGGCCTCGCGCGGATCGTGACGGAAGCCGGCCTGGACTGGCAGCAGGCGCGTCACCACCTCGGCAGCGACGACTGGCGCGCCCTCGCCGAGGCCAACCGGGAAGAACTGCTCGGGCTGGGTCTGTGGGGCGCGCCGAGCTTCCGCGCAGGCGACGCGGCCGTCTGGGGCCAGGATCGCCTGTGGGCCGTCGAGGACGAACTGCTGCGACAGTCCGGCGCCGGTACCGGAGGCGGCTGACGGTCTCCCAATTTATGTCACCCCGGCGGATTTTGTCCGTTCCCGAGTCAACGGGGCACGCCCTGCCACGTTGAATTTCCTCGTACCACGAACGCGAGGGAGACTCAGGATGAAAGGACGCACGACGAATCATGCAATGACGGCCGCGACCCTGACGGCGGCCGCTCTGACCACTGCAGCGCTGCTTGCGGCGGGGCCTGCGCTGGCCGATCCGGGCGACAAGGTGGACGACCGCCTCGATCGCAAGGGTGACCGCATCGAGGAAAGGCTCGACCGCAAGGGCGACCGTGTCGACCGGCGCCTGGACCGCAAAGGGGACCGCATCGACCGGGCCCTCGACCGCAAGGGAGACCGGTTGGAGCGACGGGTGGGTCGGCGCAACTAGGCCCTGGGCTCCGCCCACCGCTCAATATCCATCGAGAGGGCCCTTGCGGCCCTCTCTTACCTTTCTGCGGCGCCTTGCGTGCCGTATCCGAACGGCTCGCCCTCCTATCCGCGCGCGTCGACCTGTTGCTCGTACAGCTCGATGTAGTTCTGGTAGTAGCGGAGATAGAGCCTGAGGTGGTCCTCAAGCGCGCTGAGCTCGCGCTCGGTCCCGCTGAAGTACTCGAGCAGGTCCTCCTGCTGGTACTCGAGCAGCCGACCAAGGTTGGGCGCTACGTCCTCCACGTTGTAGAGAGCCATGTCGGAGTACTCGAGGATCGGCCGATTGTCGGTGTGCAACGGCGCGCCGGCAACCAGCGCGTCCACGTCACTCTCGCCCAGCAGCAACATGCTGGCGAGCTCGTAGACATTGTCCACGCCGAGGCTGGCGAGGTCGCGCTCGACCGCCAGCATCCGCTCCCGGAGCTCCGGGAGGTTGACCAGGGTCGGCTCCGGCGTCCCGACCAGGATGATGAAGTGGGTCGGAAACTGGGTGAAATACCAGGCCGTGGTGTGCGGGAAGACGTCGTCGAAGGTGGCGATCAGGATGCGCAGGTCCTCGAAGGACAGGCCGCCGACCGGCAGCCAGGCGGCGGCGACGCCCTCCGCTGTCAGGGCGCCGCGCATGATCTCGAAATACTCGCGCGTGTAGAGGTAGGGGTTGCGCTTGTACTTGAGGTTGGTCACGTCGGTCGCGATGGCGCAGAACGCCTGGTCGGTGGCGGCAATGTAGTTGCGGGCGTCGTCCAGGACCAGCTTGAGGTCAGGGTCCGCATAGGAATGGTGGTTGACGTTGCCGAACAACGGCGCCGCGTCGATGATCTTCTGCTCGATCTCGACGGCATGGACCTCGACGTCGTGCAGCAGCATGCTGCCCGAGGTGGTCCCGGTGCCGTAGCCCACGGTCAGCGCCACCGCCGGATCCTCGGCCAACAGCAACGGCACGTGGGCCAGCATCTTCGAGTCGGCGAGCAGCACGACGTCGGTCCCGGAAACGTTCTGGCCGTCCACGAACAGGCCGCGGTAGCCGTCTCGCTCGACGGCCGTGACCGTGCCAGACAGGCCTTCCGCGTAATAGATGACGTCGAAACCCTCGGCCGCGGTCCGCAGGTCGCGGCCCCTGAGTTCGGCGTGGAAGGACTTGCTGTCGGCGAAGACCAGCACGTTGGCAACGGCGGCGACTACCAGCAGGGAGACCCATTGCAGCGGGGCGGAGCGGCCGCTGCGCAGCAGGAAGGCCAGGGCGATCAGCAGGCTGAGATTGACGAGGATGAGAGTGGTGTTCCACATGCCCACGAAGGGAATGAACACAAAGCCCGTCAGCAGGCTGCCGAGGACGCAACCGAGTGTGTTGGAGAAGAGGGTGGCGCCTGCCTTCGCCCCGATCCGGTCCACGTCCCGGGCATAAATGCACACGCCCAGCGGGAACAGGATGCCCATGAACACGGCCGGAATGAACGAGACCGTGAAGGCCAGGCCCATGCCCAGCGTCAGCTGGCCGGCCGGCATCGTGTCTGCCAGAAGGATGGTCAGCTGCTCGAACTGCCGAAAAATAAGCAGCACGAGGGCACCGCTGAAGGCCGTCACGATCGACACAGCGCTGAACCAGGACTCGAGATCGCGCCGCCGATCGACGGTCCGCGCCACGATCCCCGCCCCCACCGCGAAGCCGAGCAGGAAACCGGCGAGGATGAGCGCGAAGGCCTGCGAGGTCGACAGCCCGTAGGTCGACAGGATGCGCACCCACAACATCTCGTACCCCAGCGCGATGAAGCCGGTGAGAAACAGGAATACCAGCATGTAGGAGTACGGTGCCTTGTCGCTGCCAGCCGGCTCCAGCTCCTGCGCGCCCCGCTTGCTCAGGGCGACGATCAGGGCGGTCAGCAGGTTGCCGGCGATGGCGATCAGCAGCGTGCCCGTCACGCCGAACCAGCGCACCAGCAAGAAGCCGGTCAGCAGGACGCCGGCGGCGGCGCCGAGCGTGTTGAGGTAATAGAGCCTGCTGAAGCTGGAGCCGAGCTGATCCGGGTTGCGCAGAAAATATTTTGCCAGCAGCGGCATGGTGCCGCCGATGAGAAACACCGGCGGCAGCAGCACCAGAGTCGAGAGCAGGAGCCGCGCGACCGAGAGGCCGTAGAAGCCGAGATTGTTGTAGGCGTATTCGTAGAGATAGCGGTAGACGGGCAGCGTCTCGATCACCAGGAAAGCGAGCAGCGAGGTCGCGGCGATCCCCACCTCCACGTAGACGTAGATCCGCAGCGGGTCGCGGGCCCGCTCCGACCACTTGCCGAAGAAATAGCTGCCCAGGCCCAGGCCCAGCAGGAACACGGCAACCACGGTGGCAACCGCGAAGCTGCTGACCCCGAAGACGAGTCCCAGCAGGCGGACCCAGATCAGCTGGTAGATCAGCGCCGAGGCGCCCGAGATGATGATCGCTGTGAAGAGCAGCCTGTTGCTCAGGGTCCAAACCATCCGTATGAGCCCTCTGGCCAGGTTGGATGTCCCGCGCCGCGCCCGTCGCGACGGGCGCAAAGCCCGCGGCCGTCGCAGCATATTACCGGCATGGCAGCCGCCGCAGGCACTCGGGACAACCCCTAGTGCGCGGAAGCCTGGCGCATCGATGTCCGGACGCAGCCCTCGACTCCCTTTCGGCTCGTCGCACTATTCAGGAGACTCGCGAAACCCGCGCCGGATGCGAATAATTCCCAATGACCTTAAGCCACTGTTGCCGCGAGAATTTCAGCTGCGTACTTATCCTGATTGGATACACGGTTCCATGTATTCAAAATTCGCTGTGAGCATTCCGATTGGGGTCTTCGGAGGGAGCAATACGGGATGCGCGCTTGTATGGGGTCGCGCCCTGACTTCCTTTGGAGACAACAATGAAAGCAAACTGGAAACTGGTGGCAACCGTAATGCTTGCTGCCTTTCTTGGATTAGCCGGCTGCGATGGCGACGACGGTTCGCCTGGCGCCGCCGGCCCGCCGGGTCCCGAAGGACCCACCGGACCCGCCGGGCCTGAAGGCCCTTCGGGTGACGACGCAGCTATCACTCCCGTCGAATCCTGCTCTGTGTGTCACGGTGCCGGGGCTTACGCCGACGCAACGGAAAACCACATCGTTTTTGGCCTGGGCACGTTCGACAACCTGTTGATTAGCGACGACGGCACCGACGTGACGCTGGACTTCACTCTGGCTGTCGACGGTGCACCGGCGGTTGGTGCCCAGTATTACCGTTCCTACTGCGGTGACGGCACGGACCGATTCACCTTCAAGGGCCGCAGCGATCCGGTCCCGCCCGGCACATTCACCAGCGACGGCGCAGGCGGTTACTCGATCGTCCTGCTCGATGCCGTTGCACAATGCCTGACCGCGAGCCCGAATTCCCGCTTCCTGGCAATCCTCCAGTTCGGCGCGGAAGAACTCGAACTCGTGGCCTATGGCGACTATCCGGACGCCATCGCGCTTGCCGGGCTCGCCAGCAACCAGTCGTGCGTCGACTGCCATGGCGATAGCGGTGAAGTCGGCCGCTTCGCGCCTGACAATCGTGGCGGCCACTACTCGGCGCCGATGACCGTCGATGCCTGCGTGGTCTGCCATACCCGCGATGACCCGGCGACACCGGAAGACGACCGGCCCTCGTACGGCCAGCTGGCCGAGATCATCCACGGCATCCACAACTCGCACAACTTCCCGGATGGCGAGTTCGTGTCGCGGCGCGACACCGTGTATGACGTCACCTATCCGACCTACATGACGAACTGCAGCGTCTGCCACAGCGACAGCAATGTCGTCCCGGCAGCGGGCGTCTCCGCGCTCGAGGCTGCGAACGGCATGGCGGTCAACGGGGCGAACTGCTTCAGCTGCCACGGCGGCATCGACGGCTTCGCCTTCGAAGGTGGCCTCGAGTTCCACCTGACGATCCCGGATCCGGAGACGGCCGACTGCGGACAGTGCCATAACGGCGGCACCGCGGGCGCGGACGTAGCCTACTACCACGACGGCCTGATAACGGAACGTGACGGCATCATCTTCGCTGGCGCCGACACTTCCGTGGACGAAGGCGCGAAGATCGATTGGCAGATCACCGATGTCGTCGACGACGGTGTTGAACTGGCGATCTCGTGGACGGCCAGCTACGACGGCGTTGGCGTCGACCCGTGCAACGCCACGGCAGGCCCGGGTGCCCCGGTGTTCTTCGCCGACGGTAACGGCAACCTGAGCATCCTGCGTAACTACGCGCAGGGCGGCGACTACATCCTCGGCACCAACCCGGATCGTGCCGGCCAGCCCGGCAGCTCGCCCGGCGTTACGGTCGACAACACGACCTGCTCCGGCGGCGTCGCGACCACCGTGGTTCCGGTCGAAGCAACCGATGCCATGTATGGCCGTGTGGCCATCCAGGGCAAGCCTCGCGTACCGATCGTCGTGCCGGAAAACGATGACCGCGTAGCGGAACTCGACGCGGAATTCGGTGACCTCATGCCGGTTCGTGCCTTCACGCCGACCTACGACTGGACGGTGGGTGACGGTGCACCGGCGCCGGCACGTCGTGCCGTGGTCGACTCCGGCGAATGCCTGCAGTGCCACGTCGGTTCGATGTACCAGCATGGTGGCAACCGTGTCGACAACGTCGACATGTGCTACCTCTGCCACAACACGGCTGCCAACGACCAGTACGTCCGCGTCGATACCTTCGATGTGGATGCCTCTGAGGCGTACGACGGCCTTGCCGGGCAGAACTTCGGCATGAAGGAAATGCTGCATGCGGTCCACTCGGCCGGCGAGACGACTGCACCGATCGTGATCTACCGCGGTCGTGGCATCTACGCCTGGGCCGGCGACGAGTCGCAGCTGTTCAACTGGCCGGGTGCTGGCAGTGATCTGCCGGTCTTCGGTTCGGACGACGGCACGGGTAACCCGGTGCTTCAGAACCATACGTTCCACAGCCCGACCTATCCGCGCGCGCTGAACCAGTGTGGTGCCTGCCACGTTGACGGCTTCGCGGTCCTGCCGAGCGCACTCGACGCGATGGCTTCGACCATCGAGACGGGAGAACCGCCGTTCGGCGACCAGGTCAACGACGTGCTCGAGGGTGCCCAGACGTCCTCGTGCGTGACCTGCCATCGCAGTGGCGATCCCTCGATCGAGGCCGCTATCAAGGCGCATGCGTACCAGAACAGCTGGACCCCGCAGGAATTGCCTGAGGGTCGCGAGACGATCATCGACGCTGTTCGGTAAACGAAGGTGAACGGGGTGGGCCGCAAGGCCCACTCCCTAACCTCTGACAACAAGAAGACCATTCCGGCCGGGAGAGCAATCTCCCGGCCTTTTTCTGTGCAGCTGCCCGCAGCCCCTACTCGTCTTTGGCGGCTTCCGTGCCGTACCTGAACGGTTCGCCCTCCGCGTCCTGCAGCTGTTGATCGAATGCCGCCTGAAGGCCGGTTTCCTGCTCCTCGGCTTCCTCGTCCGGCTCGGGCTCGATGTGACCCGGGTAAAACGGCGACAGGATCGCCGCCGTTATACCAATTGCCGACAGCAGGGCAAACGCATCGGCATAGCCGATATCGGCCACCAGCGCGCCAACCGCGGGCGAGCCGGCCGCCTGTCCGAGCGCAACAGCGATGAACGGCAGCACCGGTCCCATCGCGAGCCGACCCGGCAACAGGCGGATGCCGGTCATCAGGTACAGCCCAGTCAGACTCATGTAGGCCAGGCCGAAGACCAGCGCCGAGAACGTCGCGAGCACCACGCTACCGGGACTGGCGGCCAGGAGCGCGAGGCTCGCTGACAGCATCATCAGCATCAATGCGTGGGTGATCGGCGGATTGTTGCGGTCTGCCAGGTCGGCGACCACGGCGCCGCCCAGGCCCGCTATGCCGACCGCGAGCCACAGCCATCCGGCTGCGCCGGACGGCAGCGCGCCGAGGGTGACCACCAGGTCGGGCGCGAAGATCCAGTACGCCGACGCGATGAATCCCATGACGAATGCAAACAGGGATAGCTCGAACAGGCGTGACCACTGCAGCTTGCTGATGGGCGGAGGCGGCGCGGCGTTGGCCGGCACGATGGGCGATGCCGCGGGGATGAAGCGCCACGCGGCCACGACGCCTGCAGCGGCCAGGACGGCGAAGGAGGCGTAGGCAAAACGCCAGGCCCCCGACATGAACAGCACCGTCGGCACGGCCACCGCCACCCCGACGCTGGTCCCGGCGTTCATCACCGCGCTGACGCGCCCGTGCTGCCTGCGCCTGACCACTGCCCGCATGGCAGCGGTGAGCGCCGGCATCATCAGCCCGGTGCAGATACCGCAGGCGAAAACACCGCCGCCGAGCGAGACCGGCCCGGACGCCAGGCTGATCAGCGTCAGCCCACCGACGCCGAACAGGCCCGACAGCACCGCGGTATGGCGCGCCCCGAGACGGTTGGCGATGAACGGCGCGACGAGCGTGGCCAGCAGGAAACTGATCAGCGGCAGCGCGCCGATGATGCCGATCACGTAGGGCGTGAGCGACAGTTCGGCGCGGATCGGAGGAACGAACAGCCCGAAGGCGAAGCGCGCCAGGCCGTAGCTGATCGCGACCAGCGCCGCGCCCAAGAGCGCGAACCCTGTACTCGAACGCATGCTCATGGTGCCTCCGCGAGACAGTCGCCCGACATTCCCGGCGGCGCCGGCTTCCGGCGCGGCTCGCTCCGCGCATGCTGCCCCGCCGGCTCTATGGCAACCACGACTCTATCGGTGGGGATCGGCTACAGCAACAACAGGAAGCGCTACACCCCGCGCTTCCGGTTCTACCGGCTTTCGATAATCCTGATCAACCCATCGGCGGCGATGGCCCCTGTCGGGGTAACGATCAGCGGGTTCACGTCCAGCTCATGGATCCGGCCCGCGTTGGCGACGGCATACGCTGCCAGCCGGTCCGCGGCATCGATGAGCGCTTCGAGATCGCCGGCGATCCCGCCGCGATACCCCGCAACGAGCGCAGACACCTTCAGGCGGCCGATCGCCGCGGCAATATCTTCCCGTGTCACCGGCAACAGCAGCGCGACCGTGTCGCGCAAGAGTTCCACGTTGACCCCGCCGCTGCCGATCAGCATCGTCAGCCCGAAGTCCGGGTCCCGGCTGAAGCCGACGATCAGTTCGGCAATGCTCGGGCCCGCCATCTCCTCGACGAGCAGGCGCTCGAACTTTCCCGCCAGCTTTCCTGCGGCGCCCAGCAACTCGGCCTCGGTCTCGATGCCGACCACGACGGCACCGGTCTCGCTCTTGTGCGCCAGCCCCTCGGCAATACCCTTGAGGACGACCGGGTAGCCGATCGCGGCCGCCGCTTCGGCGACTTCGACCGGGATGCAGACCCGCCCTTTCGGCACACGGATACCGGCCGCATCCAGCTCCTGCTTGCTTTGCCACTCGTCGAGCAGGACGGCCTCCCCGCGGCGGGCGGGCGTAGCCGCCACGGGCACCACCCGGCCCGGCCCACGTTGTGCCGCGCCGACGTCCGCCGCCGCCCGGATGGCGAACAGGCAATCCTCGATACCCTGCATCGGCGTCAGACCGGCATCTTTGAGGCGCTCGCGGACGGTGTCGGACATCGTTTCCGGCAATGACGATACGACGACGGCGCGGCAGCCGGTCGCTTCGACCGCCGCCTGCAGCGCCCGCTCCGCGACCTGCCAGTTGGCGTCGTCGTTCTCCTCGCCGGGCGGGTAATCGAGTACCAGCAGCGAGCAGGCGTAATCGTTGCCGAGCACATCGGTAAAGCAGCGGGTCAGCCTGTCGATATCGCCCCAGACGTAGAGGTGATAATCCAGCGGATTCGAAACGCTGACGTTCGGCCCGAGCAACTCCTGCAGGCGTTTCGCACTCTCACCGGAGAATGGCGGCATGGAGACGCCGAGCCGTTCGGCGTTGTCGGCAACGATCGTCGCGTCGCCGCCCGAGCAGCTGAGCGAAGCTATGGTGGCGCCGGGCAGCGGCCCGCACTGCGACAGGAACTTCATCGTCTCGAGGAACTGGGACACCGTGTGGCAGCGGGCGATGCCGAGCCGCGTGAACAATGCCGTGTAGAGTTCGTCGGAACCGGCCAGTGAACCGGTGTGGCTCATCGTGATCTCGGCGCCGCGTGCCGAGCGGCCCGCCTTGAAGGCGATAATCGGTACACCCTTCCCGAGCGCGCGTATCGCTGCCCTGGAGAAGGCCGGGATATCGTTCAGCCCCTCGACATGCAGGCCGATGGCCGTGACCCGCTCGTCCTCGAGCAGGGCATCGATGTAGTCGTGCATGCCGAGCGCGCTGTTGTTGCCTGCCGAGATGACGTAGGAGAAGTCGACGCCGCGGCGCTGCATCGTCAGGTTCATGGCGATATTGCCGCTCTGCGCAATCAGAGCAACGCCCCGCTCGCAGCGGCGGCCGCCGTACTGGTCCGGCCACAGCGCGACACCGTCCAGGTAGTTGAGGTAGCCGTGGCAGTTCGGACCGACGATCGCCATGTCGCCGGCCGCTTCCCGGAGCTCCCGCTGCAGCCCGGCTCCGAGCGCGCCGGTTTCGGCGAATCCCGCCGCAAAACAGACCGCACCGGGCGCTCCGGCGGCCGCGAGGTCCCGGACGATGTCGAGGGTGGCCTCCGGCGGTGCGGCGACGAAGCTCGCGTCCGGCACGCCCGGCAGGTCGGCCACGCTCGGCACGCAGGCGACGCCCGCGAGCTCCTCCCGCCGGGGGTTCAATGCCCACAGCTCGCCGGTATAGCCGATCTTGCGGCACTGGCGGACGACCTCCGCCGCGCTGTCGCCGCCGATGACGGCCACCGACCGGGGACTCAACAGACGCCTGAGCGCCTCGGCGTTACTCACGGACGTTCGTCCCCTAGCGGCCCTTCCAGACCGGGTCGCGCTTCTCGGCGAAAGCGCGGGCACCCTCGAGCTGGTCCTCGCTCGAATACAGGGTCTTCACGGTCGGAAACCGGCTGTTCACGATCTTGCGCAGGGCGTCGTGGAACTTCATGTCTTCCGCTTCGCGCACCACTTCCTTGATGGCCGCGTAGACCAGCGGCGGGCCGGCCTCGATCACCCGGGCGACCTCCCAGGCACGCTCCATCAGCTGGTCGGCAGGCACCACCTCGTTGACGAAACCCCAGCGATGAGCTTCCTCGGCCTCCAGCCAGCGCCCGGTCAGCAGCATCTCCATCGCGATGTGATAGGGGATACGTTTCGGCAGCTTGATCGACGCCGCATCGGCCACGGTGCCGGAGCGGATCTCCGGCAGCGCGAACGTCGCATGGTCTGCCGCGAGGATGATGTCGGTGCAGAGCGCAATCTCCAGGCCGCCGCCGCAGCAGATGCCGTTGATCGCCGCGATCACCGGCTTGTTGAAATTCTCGAGCTCCTGCATGCCGCCGAATCCGCCGATCCCGTACGTGCCGTCGGCGGCTTCACCGGAAGCGGCCGCCTTCAGGTCCCAGCCCGCGGAGAAGAACTTCTCGCCTCCGCCCGAGATAATGGCGACCCGGAGGCCCGGGTCGTCGCGGAAGTCCGCAAATATCTCTCCCATCGCGACGCTGGTCGCGCGGTCGATGGCGTTCGCTTTCGGCCGGTCGACGATGACCTCGAGTACCCCGCCGTCGGTCCGTGTCCTGACGTCTTCTTTGCTCATGATCACCCGTCCTTTTTCGTCTCGAGTGGCCGCAGCAGCGCGCGGCTGATGATGTGGCGCTGTATCTCGGAGGTGCCCTCCCAGATGCGCTCCAGGCGCGCATCCCGCCAGATGCGCTCCAGCGGCAGCTCTTCCATCAGGCCCATGCCGCCGTGGATCTGTATCGCCTCGTCCGCGACGAACGCCAGCATCTCGGTGGCCTTCAGCTTCGCCATGGCCATGTCGGCATCGGTCACGGTGCCCTGGTCGTATTTCCAGCCCGCCTCGAGGATCATCAGCTCGGCCGCCTTCATCTCGGTCGCCATGTCGGCGAGCTTGAACGAGATGCCCTGGAACTTGCCGATGGGCTGTCCGAACTGCTCCCGCTGCGAGGCGTATTCGACGGAGTGGGCGAAAGCCCTCTCAGCCCGCCCCAGGCAGGTGGCGCCCACCTGCAGCCGGGTCGCGCCGAGCCAGGTGTTGGCCACCTGGAAGCCCTCGTGCACCTCGCCCAGCACGTTTTCCGCCGGGATCCGGCAGTTGTCGAATTCGAGGATCGCGTTGGTGTAACCGCGGTGGGAGACATTGCGATAGCCGTCGCGCACCGTGAAGCCGGTCGTGCCCTTGTCGACGAAAAAGGCCGTGATCAGCGCGCGCCTGCCGCGCGGGCTGTCTTCCTCGCCGGTCTTCATGAAGACGATGGAGAACCCGGCGATGTCGGCGTGGGAGATGAAGTGCTTGGTCCCGTTCAGGATCCAGTCGTCGCCGTCGCGCTTCGCCGTCGCCTTCATGCCGCGCAGGTCGGAGCCCGCACCGGGCTCGGTCATCGCGAGACAGTCCCATTTCTCCCCCGCCACGCAGGGCTTCAGGTACTTCTCCCGCTGCTCCGGCGTGCCGGCGCAGAGGATGTTCGAGGGGCGTGCCACGGCCGTCCAGTGCAGCGCATAGTTCGTCCGGCCGAGTTCCTTCTCGTAGAGCAGCCAGGTCAGTGTGTCGAGGCCGGCACCGCCGAATTCCTCGGGGATGTTGGCGGCATAGAGTCCCGTCTCGATCGCCTTCTGCTGGATCTCCCGGACGAGGTCCATGTCGAGATGACCGGTGCGTTCGATCTCCGCCTCGTGCGGATAGAGTTCGTTTTCGACGAACGCACGGGTCGTATCGACGATCATCTGCTGTTCTTCGGTCAGTTCGAAATTCATATCATCAAACCCGTCAGTTACGCTGGCCCACGCTGCGGCCTGCCGACTCGGGTACGGGCAGCGAAGCATGCGCTTCCGCCAGTTCCCGCAGGGCGGCCGTAGCGGCGTCAGCCGCTTTCTCGACCCTGCCGCTCGCCGTATTGACGTGCAGGTACATGGCCTCGAGTGTCGCGAGCAGGCGGTCGTCGCCGGCGGCATGGAGGCGGTAGAAGACGTGCAGCCGCTTGCCGTCGGTCGCCAGCACCTGTGCGGTCGTGTACATAGCCGCGCCTGCGCCCACCTCGTCGAAGTACTGGTTGTGCGTCTCGGCCGTATACCAGCTCGAGCCCGCGGTAACGTACTCATCGTGCATGCCGACGCGCCGCAACAGGGCCTCGCAGCTGTCGCTGAAGACCTGCACGTAGCGGTACTCGGTCATGTGCCCGTTGTAATCGATCCAGGCGGGCAGCACGGAGAGTTCCAGCAACCTGAGCGGTCCCTGCCCGTCGGTCTGCGCACACGCGGCGGCCGTCGTTTCCCGCAGGTGGCGATCGTGGGCATTCAGCGTTCGGCCGGCGCCCCAGTCACGATCCTTCAGGGTGCGCAGGATGCCCACCAGGTTGCGATCCCGGATCGCCTCCAGTTCGCGGATACTGTGGGCCCCCGACTGCGCATCGGACTGCCCGGCAATCTTCGCGACCAGCGCCTCGTCGAGCTCCGGCACGTCCATCAATCGGGTCCAGGGCCACTTGAGCGCGGGGCCGAACTGGCGGATGAAGTGCGCCATGCCCTCCTCGCCCCCGGCCAGCCGGTAGGTCTCGAAGAGTCCCATCTGCGCCCAGCGCAGGCCGAAACCCATCCGGATCGCATCGTCCACCTCGGCCGTCGTTGCGACGTCGTCCCGGACCAGCCACAGCGCCTCGCGCCAGACGGACTCGAGGAGCCGGTCCGCGATGTGCGCGTCGATCTCGCGCCGCACCCTGAGCGGCTGCATGCCGATCGAGGTCAGCAGCTCCATCGCGCCGGTGACGACGGCATCGTCGCTTTCCGGGCTGGCGACCACCTCGACGAGCGGCAGCAGGTAAACCGGATTGAACGGATGCGCCACCAGGATGCGCCCGGCATCCGCCGCCCCCTGCTGGAGTTCGCTCGGTTTGAAGCCGGAGGTGGACGAACCGAGCACCGCATCCGGCGGCGCAGCCGCCTGCACCTCGGCGATGACCTGGTGTTTGAGCGCGAGGTCTTCCGGCACGCTTTCCTGGATCCAGTCCGCATCGACGACCGCATCGGCGACCTGCGCACAGACGGTGAGCTCGCCCTCCGCAGGCAGGGGCGCATCGGCCAGTGCCGGCAGGGAACGGCGCGCGTTGGCAAGCACGTCGGCAAGCCGCTTCCCGGCTTCGGGATGCGGGTCGAAGACGGCGACGTCCCAGCCGTGCAGCAGGAACCGGGCCGCCCAGCCGCCGCCGATGACGCCGCCGCCCAGCAGGGCAGCCTTGCGGCGCCCGTCTGTCGCGGCACTCATCGGGGTGCCCGCTTCGTGAGCTCCAGTTTGCTGCGGACGGACTCTGGGGTCATCACGGTCGCGCCGAGATCCTCGATGATCCTCACGGCCTTCTCCACGAGCTGGGCGTTGGTCGCCAGCTCGCCCTTGCGGAGGTAGAGGTTGTCTTCCAGCCCGACCCGGACGTTGCCGCCTGCCAGCACTGCCGCCGCCACGTAGGGCATCTCGTTGCGCCCGAGCGAAAAGGCGGAGAAGTGCCAGTCGGAAGGCACGTTGCTGACCATGGCCATGAAGGTATGCAGATCGTCGGGCGCACCCCACGGAATACCCATGCAGAGCTGCACCAGATGCGGCCCCTCGATGATGCCCTCGGCGGCAAGCTGCTTCGCGAGCCAGAGGTGCCCGGTATCGAAGGCCTCGATCTCGACGCGCACGCCGAGTTCCGTCATCAGCGTGCCCATGGCCCGCAGCATGCCGGGCGTATTCGTCATCACGTAGTCGGCCTCGGCAAAGTTCATCGTGCCGCAGTCCAGCGTGCAGATCTCCGGGCGGCACTCGGCGACGTGCTCGACGCGTTCCTCTGCGGAGGCCATGTCGGTAGCGGCGCCGGAGAGCGGCAACGGCGCGTCCGGAGAACCGAGCACCAGGTCGCCGCCCATTCCGGCAGTCAGGTTGATTACGACGTCGGTGTCCGCTTCACGTATGCGCTCGGTGACCTCGCGATACAGGTCGACGCGACGTGACGGCCTGCCGGTCTCCGGCTCGCGCACGTGACAGTGCACAATCGCAGCGCCGGCCCTTGCCGCCTCGATGGCGCTGTCGGCAATCTCTTTCGGCGACCGCGGCACATGCGGTGACTTGTCCTGTGTGCCGCCGGAGCCCGTGACCGCACAGGTAATGAAGACTTCGCGATTGATTTCCAATGGCATTGAGGAACCCCCGGGATCAGTACGACTGTTCTGGACGGGCGGCAAGCCCCCTGGACATTCGGGGGATTGCGCCGTGACGTTATCGCTGGACGAGCCAGCGGGCCGCGGGGGGCGGCCACCAGTCGAGTACTTTCTTGTAGGGTCCCCGTATGAGCATGAGCTCGCATCTGATCGATGTGCTTTTAGAAAATAGAGGATTCGCTCTTGTCCCACAAGCGGAAACAGACTCCGGTATCCAGATCGCAGGTCGCGGACGCCCGGACCGTTCTCTTCACCACGCAAACCGGCAACGCCGCAGTCTGATTCGCCGCCATCCGCCCGCCTGCGCTAGAATCGAGACGGAAAGGGAGAGGAAATGGCGACAAAATCCGCAGATATCAGGCCCCTGCGCAACCCCGAAAAAGTCGGCACACCGCTGGCGCCCTGGACCTATCTGAACCCCGAGGTCCTCGATCTGGAGTACGACGCGTTTTTCCTGCGCCGCTGGCAGCTGGCGGGCCATCGGAACGAAGTACCGGAGCCCGGCGACTACGTGACGGTCGATCTCGGCCGCGATAGTGCGGTGGTGCTGCGCGGCAAGGATGGCGGGCTACGGGCTTTCCTCAATGTCTGCCGGCACCGGGCCTCGCGGATATTCGAGGGCAAGGGCCATTGCCGTGGCGTGGTCAAATGTCCCTACCATGGCTGGACCTACGAACTCGACGGCTCCCTGCTCGGCATCCCCCGGGAAGAGAACTTCGCCCCGATCGACCGCGGGCAGTTCGGGCTGCACGAGATCCAGCTGGAGGATTTCCACGGGCTCCTGTTCGTTCGCGTCCGTGGCGACGGCCCGAGCGTGGCCGAGCAGTTCGCGCACACGGCAGAATACTTCGAGCAGTACGACACCGGTTCCTACGTGGCCTGCGCAGAACCGGTACACCAGGTCTGGGAATGCAACTGGAAGGTGGCCTGGGACAATTACCTCGAGAACTACCATATCCCGGTCGGGCACCCCGGTCTCAACCGGCTGGTGAAGAGCACGGACGAGGGCGAAGAACTGACCAGCGGCCTGAGTTACGGCGTGTTCGCCATCCGCGACAAGCCCTCGAACGTCGACGCCGAGCGCCGATACCAGGAGCTGTTTCCCGCCGCCTTCGAGCGAATCCCGGAGGATCTGCACAATCGCTGGGTGCAGTTCGGCCTCTCCGGCAATCTGGGTATCGACCTCTACCCCGAGCTGCTGGACATTTTCCAGATCATGCCGCTGGGGCATGACAAGACCCTGGTCCGCGCGCTCTTCTACGGCCACCCGAACCCGACCCGCGAGGAGCAGAAACTCCGTCACCTGAATCTCGATATCAACGGTTCGATCAACGACGAGGATCGCGACCTGTGCGAACGGGTACAGAAAGGCCTGGCGACGACCGGCTACCGGCCCGGACCGCTGTCCTCGGAGGAGAGCGGCATCTGGCGCTTCCACGAACTGGTCCGCCGGCTGGTGCCGGCAACGACGCTGGACTCGGCGCCCGCCCTCGGACAGGTCGCCGCGGAGAATCGAAGGCTCATGGATTGACGGCGCGCCGCCTCGGATCGAAGCCCGATTCGAGAAACATCAAAAAAAGGGCCCCGAGGGCCCTTTTTGCTGATGTTGGCGGAGAGGGAGGGATTCGAACCCTCGATAGGGGGTTACCCTATACATGAATTCCAATCATGCGCCTTCGACCACTCGGCCACCTCTCCGGAATTCTCGTCCCGCGCTAAAGCGGGCGCGCAGATTACTGCAGCGGCCCCGCCAGTTCAATCTTCCTCTTCACCGTCGCGGGTTTCGGCCATGCGCTGGGAAAACGGCGGCGGCTCTTCCAGACAGCGGCCCTCCCCCGCGCCGGGCGGTGTCGAGGCCACCGGTACTTCCAGGTCCCGGCGCTGGTCGAGGCCGCTCAGACCCTCCGGCACCTTGACCGGGTCGGTGAGCCGGCTCTCCTGGTAAGGCTTGGCCTCGCTGCAATCGTTGCTGCCCAGGCCGAGACCAAAGCAGCCGCTGAGAAGCACCGCCATCGCCGGCCAGAGGATCAGTCGTTTCATTCGTTCGTCTCCGCGCCCAGCGCTATGCCGGCGCCCGTGAGTGCCTCGTCCACCTGCTGCCGGAAGCGCGCGTCCAGCGGCGTCAGCGGCAGCCGTATACCCGTACCCATGAAGCCCATGCGATGCAGGGCCCACTTCACCGGGATGGGATTCGACTCCAGGAACATGGCCTTGTTCACCGGCTGCAGGCGCGCGTCGATCTCGCGCACCGTCGGCTCGTCTCCCGCCGCGGCCGCCCGGCACAGCTCGGCCATCAGGGCCGGCGCCACGTTCGCCGTCACCGACACCACGCCGTGGCCGCCGCCGAGCAGGAAATCCGCGCTGGTGAAGTCGTCGCCGCTGAAATAGCGGAAGTGCGGCGGACAGACCGCGCGCATGGCCTGCAGCCGGCCGATGTCGCCGGTGGCGTCCTTGATGCCGAAGATCCGCTCGTGGGCCGCCAGCCTGGCCACGGTCTCCGGCAGCAGGTCCGACGAGGTCCGGCCCGGTACGTTATAGAGCATTACCGGCTTGCTCACCGCATCCGCCACCGCCGAGAAGTGGCGGAACATGCCCTCCTGGGTCGGCTTGTTGTAGTACGGAACGACCATCAGGAACCCGTCGATGCCGGCGCCGTCCACCGCCTGGGACAGCGCGAGGGTCTGGCGGGTGGAGTTGGACCCGGTACCGGCCAGGATCCGGATGCGCCCGTCCGCGAGTTCCACCGAGCGACGCACCAGCTCGGCATGCTCCTCTTTCAGGAGCGTGGCGGACTCGCCCGTCGTGCCGGCGATCACCAGCCCGTCCGTCCCCGCCCCGCAATGGAAATCGATCAGGCGCTCGAGCGCCGCATAGTCGACCCCGTCGGCATCGGTGAACGGCGTCGCGAGCGCGACCAGGCTGCCCTGGATCATGGACTACTCCGCGTGAACAAGCCGGCGATGGTACTGGCCGGGCCCGGTCCGCGGCAAGAGTGCGCGGCAAATCAATTGCTTGCACGCCGCTACAATCACAGTACACTGCGGCGACCAGCCAGCCGCGCCAGACGCACAACCTATTCGAGAAAAATGTCCCAACTCATTGTTATTTCAGCTATAGGAAACGATCGAACCGGCGTGGTTCAGGACCTGACGGAGACCATCCTGGAGTGCGGCGGCAATATCATCGAGAGCCGCATGAGCACCCTCGGTCAGGAATTCGCCATGCTGCTGCTGGTCTCCGGCAACTGGCACACGGTGAACCGGCTGGAGACCGAACTCGGCAAGCTCGAGAAACAGCACGGGATCACCGCCACCCTGCGCCAGACCCGGGAGCGCGCGGAGAAGCGCGACAGCCTCCCCTACGCCGTGGACGTCGTCTGTCTCGACCAGCAGGGGGTGGTGTTCAATATCGCCCGCTTCTTCTCCAGCCGGGGCATCGACATCGCCGAGCTCAGCACCCGCAGCTACGCGGCGGCCCATACCGGCGCGCCCATGTTCTCCGTGCAAATGAACGTCAGTGTGCCGGAGCGCATCCACATCGCCCAGCTACGCGAAGAATTCATGGAGATGTGCGACCAGTACAACCTGGACGCCATACTCGAACCGGTGAAAGCCTGAGGCCGGCGCCGCCCGGCACGATTACGATTCCGTTTCAGGAGGAGCCCCGATGAGCGCACCCGAGATCGGCAAGGTGGTCAAGGACTTCAAGCTGCCCGCGACGGGCGACAAGACCATCCGCCTGAAAGATCTGCGCGGCAAGAACGTCGTGCTGTACTTCTACCCGAAGGACGCCACGCCCGGATGCACCACCGAGGGCCAGGACTTCCGCGACCTGCACGGCAAGTTCAAGCGGGCCGACACGGTCATCCTCGGACTCTCACGGGACTCGATCGCCTCCCACGAGAAATTCCGCGCCAAGCACGAGTTCCCCTTCGACCTGCTGTCCGATACCGAGGAGAAGGTCTGCAGCCAGTTCGACGTGATCAAGGAGAAGAACATGTACGGGCGCAAGGTGATGGGTATCGAGCGCAGCACCTTCCTGATCGACGACAAGGGCAAACTGCGCCGGGAATGGCGCAAGGTGAAGGTGAAGGGCCACGCCGAGGAAGTGCTGGAGGCGGCCAGGGAGCTCGCCTGAAGCCCGGGCCCCGTCGTATCTCCCGCTGACACTTCCTGACGGTCCGCCGCGGGCGGCCGGCGTATAATGGGAACGCAGTATGCCGGCCATTGTCTTACATTCCATGTTTGCCGACCTCCGCAGACTGGCCGCCCTGGCTGCCAGGACAATGCTGCTGCTCGCGCCGCTCGCGGCGATACTCGCGAGCGGCGGACCCCTGCTGGCGGCCGACGATCTGCCGGACATCGGCAGCCCGGCCAATGCCATGCTGCCGAAGTCGGAAGAAGCCCGCATCGGCCGCGCCATCATGCGCGAACTCAGGCGCCGCGGCACGGTGGTCGACGACCCCCAGATCACCGAATATATCGAGGCCGTCGGCCACCGGCTGGTGGCGCACGCCAACGACGGCGAGCAGGACTTCGAGTTTTTCGTCGTCGACGACCCGAGCATCAACGCATTCGCCCTGCCCGGCGGCTTCATCGGCGTGCATACGGGCCTGATCGAGGCGACGGAGGACGAGAGCGAGCTGGCCGGCGTGCTGGCCCACGAGATTGCCCACGTGACCCAGCGCCACATCGCCCGCTCCATCTACAACAACTCGCGGGCCAGCATCATCACGCTGGCCACCATGCTGGGCGCGATACTGGTGGGCATGGCCGCGGACGGCGGCAGCGACGCCACCCAGGGCGCCATCATGG
>CAYQZN010000022.1:0-20097 GCA_964421805.1 uncultured Woeseiaceae bacterium | reverse complement strand
TCGAGATCGAGTACGGGGATTGCGCGGACGACTTCCCGGCCACCACCGATCCGCCTCCGGGATCGGCATGAGCGCCGGCAGACCGCTGGAAAAACCCGCCGGGGGGCGGTATACCTGACCACCGGATCGGGGGGCAAGATATGAAACTCAGGATCAGGGGCAATACTGTCCGCCTGCGGGTTACGCAGACCGAGCTGGAGTCGATCGAGGCGGGCGAGACGGTGAGCGAAACCACCGACTTCGGCGGCGGCCACGTGCTGACCTACCGGCTGACCGTCGACCCGGGCGCGGATGCCATCGGCGCGACGTTCCAGGACGGCATCGTCACCGTGCGGCTGCCGGTCCGGCAGGCAGCGGCGTGGGCCGGCAGCGATCTGGTCTCACTCGCGGGCGAGCAGCCGGCGTCTGACGGAGCAGGACTGGCTATCCTCGTGGAGAAGGATTTCCACTGTCTCGCGCCGCGGGAGGGCGAAGACGAGTCCGACATGTTCCCGCATCCGGAGGCGGCGACCGGCGGCTGCTGAGGACGACCCCGGCGCAGACTCAGCCGGCGTTCAGGGCGCGGGCGTGCCACGCCAGATGCTCGCCGATGAAGGTGGAGACGAAGAAATAGCCGTGGTCGTAGCCGGGCTGCAGGCGCAGCGTCAGCGGCTGCCCGGCCGCTTCGCACGCCTCCTCCAGCAGCCCGGGCTTCAGCTGCTCGTGCAGGAAGTCGTCCGTGTCGCCCTGATCCACCAGCAGGCGGATGCCGTTGCCGCCCTGCCGGATCAGGCGGGTGGCGTCCCAGGGCTCCCACGCGCTCCGATCCTCGCCCAGATAGTGGGTGAACGCCTTCTGGCCCCAGGGGCAGTCCATCGGCGCGCAGATGGGTGCGAAGGCCGATACGGAGCGGAACATGCCCGGGTTCTTCAAGGCCACGATCAGTGCGCCATGCCCGCCCATCGAATGACCGCTGACCGAGCGGCAGTCCGGGATCACGGGGAAGGTCGACTCGACGAGGGCCGGCAGTTCGCAGGCGACATAGTCGTACATGTTGTAATGACCCGCCCACGGCGCCTCGGTGGCGTTCACGTAGAAACCGGCGCCGGTGCCAAGGTCCCAGTCTGCGTCTTCCCCCGGCAGCGCGAGCCCGCGCGGGCTGGTATCGGGGGCCACCAGCGCGAGGCCGAGTTCCGCGGCATAGCGCTGCGCTCCGGACTTGATGGTGAAGTTCTCCTCCGTGCAGGTCAGGCCCGACAGCCAGTAGAGCACGGGCACGGGCTCCGACTCTGCCTGCGGCGGCAGGTAGAGCGTGAACTGCATGGGGCAGCCGCACGCCTCGGACGCGTGCCGGTAGGTATGTGTGTAGCCGCCGAACAGTCTGCTGCGGTCGATCAACTCGGGCGCTCGCGTACTCATCGGCGTCTCCTGTTCTGCCTGGTTCTGCCTGGTTGCCCCAGGAAGCCAGAGCTTAGCCCGCACGCCCGGAGGGCGAAAGCCCGACAGCGGATCGGCAACGGATCGGTTATCTTGGTGTGCCATTTTTCCGCCAGAGAGGTGCGCTATCACGATGTCGCTGCAGCTCGGAGGGGGCCTGCTCCTCCTGTTCGTCGGCGCCGAGATGCTGATCAGGGGCGCCGTCTCCCTCGGCGAGCGCTTCGGGCTCTCGCCCCTCGTCATCGGCCTCACGGTGGTGGCCTTCGGCACCAGTGCGCCGGAGCTCGTGGTCTCCGTCGACGCGGCGCTGGCCGGCTACGGCGGCATCGCCATCGGCAACGTCGTGGGCTCGAACATCTGCAACCTGGCGCTGATCCTCGGCGCCGTGGCCGTCCTGCGGCCGGCCGTCGTGGACCGCGGGCTGATCCGGGGTGCGGGTCCGGTGATGATCGCGGCGGCCGTGGGTCTGGTTGTGCTGCTGGCGAACGGCCGACTGTCACGCCTGGACGGACTGCTGCTCACCGCTGCCATTGTTATCTATACGGTGGCCTCGCTGCGCTCGCGCGACATGGCGGCCGGGCTCGTCGGCGAGACGCCCGGGGCAGTGCGCTCAACCGCCGTGGCCCTCGTGCTGTTCGCTGCCGGCCTCGCACTGCTGCTTGCCGGCGGCTCGCTGTTCGTGAAGGGCGGTGCGGCGCTGGCGCTGGCGCTCGGTGTGGCGCCGGCGGTCGTCGGTCTGACGGTGATGGCAGTCGGCACCAGCATGCCCGAGCTGGCCACCTCCGTGGTAGGGGCCGTTCGCGGCCAGGGGGCGATGGCCACCGGCAACATCATCGGTTCGAATATCTTCAATGCCCTGGCCATACCGGGCATCGCCGCATTGGTGACCCCGCTCGAGCGGGGCGGCGTGGGCGTCGCCGACCTCGGCGTCATGCTGGTGGTGTCGGTCGTCGCGCTCGGCTTCATGTACACGGGCTCGCGCCTGACCCGCGCCGAAGGCGCAGTGCTGCTTGCCGGCTACGTCGGCTACTGCGCGTGGCTGCTCGCCGCCTGAGGAGACCGACCGGGAGACCGGCGATCAGGCCGCGCTGATTCTCCGCTCGCCGAATGGCACGGATGCGTTCCGGGCACTGATCCGGTGCGCGTCACGCAGTGCGCGGCGCTCGTAGCGGTTCAGGATCTGATCCAGCGCCCGGCTGATCTTGGATGCCGTGCGCAGGCGCTCGATCTTCGGGAACGTGGCCCGCTCGCCCTCCTTGATGTAGAACATCAGCTCCTTCTCGGTGGGCGGCGTCAGCAGCTTGGTCGGGTTGAAGGTGCGGTAGCGCGGCATGATGTTGATGTCGCCGGTGTAGGTCTGGGTCGCCACCGAGTAGAACATGTTGGCCAGGATCTGCAGCCGCGGCGCCGGCTTGGTCAGGCGCTGGGTGATCCAGTGGGTGGAGCGCAGCCATTCCTGGTAGGTCCGGAAGCCGAGGTGCAGGCCCGTGGAGAGCAGCGTCGGCTCCTCCTTGGGATCCTGGATGAACCAGAGGACGACCGGGTTGGTCTGGCTCGCCACGTAGTGGTTCACGCCGTACAGCCGGGCCAGGCGCTTCGCCGGCAGGTCCTCGCTCACGGAGCCGTCCACCCAGCGTCGCTGGGGCAGATAGGGCTGACGGCGACCGTTCTTGTTCTTCGCCTCGAGGATCACGGGCGGGTAGATGCCGGGCACGGCACAGGAGGCCATCACGGCCTTGCGGATGTAGACGTTCGGCGAGGTGATCGCGTTCAGCAGGCGGGAGGTCTGATGCACCTCGGCCGGCGCCACCGAGATGTTGATCTTGCGCCCGGTGAGCTCGTAAGCCTCCTGGAAAGTGAGGTCGGGGATCAGCCGATCGACGGTGTCCTCGACGTCGTGCACGTCCATATTGGGCGTGGTCGGCGACATCAGACGGCCGAGCCAGCTCACTTCCTGGCGCGCCTCCATCAGCAGGTTGCGCGGGTCGAACATCTCGTGCAGCTCGGCGGTGGAGTGGGTACCGAGTACCCCCGCGATGAGTGAGCCGGCGCTGGAGCCGGAGACCACCGAGGGCAGCACGTCCTCCTCCAGCATGGCCTTGACCACGCCCACGTGGAAGTGGCCGAGTACGGCGCCGCCCGAGAGCATGAGCGCCGAGCGGCCGAAGCAGTGATCCGCCCGGCGGAAGAAATCCAGCCGCTCCTCGAAGCTGATCTTGTTGGAGCGCAGCTTGGACAGGTAGTGGAGCGCGTCGACGATCTCGTCGACGTATTCCTCGATGAGCTCCTTGGTACCGAACTTCGCGCGCTTGTACAGCGCCGTCTTGCCCATCCCGGCCATGTTGCCGTGGATGCCCTCGTTCAGCGTGAACAGCAGGCCGTGGTCGTCCCTGCTGGCGCGCAGCTCGCGCAGCGTGTCGAGGCGCTGCCGGATGGAGTGGAAGTCGTACAGGCTGGTCTTCTCGACCGTCCGCCACTGGTCCATGCCCGTCAGTTTGTCGTGGCTGATAGCGGCCTCGCGCCAGTCGGCGTAGCTGTTGGCCTCGTCCATCGCCCGCTCGAGCAGTCTGCGACTGGCTGCCATGTTCCCCTACCTTCCGTCAGTCTAATTGAACAACCATCATACATCGGCCGCGGGGCGCATGTCGCCGCATGGGTCACGATTCCGGGATAGGCTGCTACCGTAAGTCATTGAAATACAGTCATCCAGCGGGGTAAATCGTGGAAAGCGGCTATGCCCGGCGGGCATCGCCGCAGCCGCTGCGGCAATTCCCGATGCGGCCCGGCGCCGGGATGACCTGTAATGGAGGAACAGGGCCGGGTCGCGGTTCCCGGCATGCCGCCGCCGGGTATCCGGGTGCGGGCAGGGCGGCGGCAAGATGAGGGCAAGGGTTCGACATGCACATCGAGTTCTGCGGCGCGGCGCGTGAGGTCACCGGTTCCTGCCACCTCGTGCGCGTGGGCGGACGGCGGATATTGCTGGACTGCGGGCTGATCCAGGGTCGGCGCGCCGACGAGGACCGCAACCGCGAGCCGTTCCCCTTCGCGCCTGCGGAGATCGACGCGGTCGTTCTGAGTCATGCCCACATCGATCATTCGGGGCGCCTGCCGCTGCTCGCCCGCCAGGGCTTCGACGGGCCCGTCTATACCCACCGCGCGACCCGCGACCTGTGCCGCATCATGCTCCGCGACAGTGCCTTCATCACCGAGAAGGACACCGAGTGGGAGAATCGGCGCCGTGAACGCAGCGGCCTGCCGCCCAGGGAGCCGCTGTATACGCAGGACGATGCCGAGGCGGTGATGAAACAGTTCCGCGACGTCGCCTACGGACAGCCGGCCGATATCTGCCCCGGCATCCGGCTGACGCTGCACGACGCCGGGCACATCCTCGGCTCCGCCATCGTCTCGCTCGACCTGGAGGAAGGCGGCGAGCGCAGCCGGGTGGTCTTCAGCGGTGACCTCGGGCACCGGGACGCGCCGATCCTGCGCGACCCGGAACGGCTGGACCGGG
Source organism: uncultured Woeseiaceae bacterium (assembly GCA_964421805.1). Lineage (GTDB taxonomy): Bacteria > Pseudomonadota > Gammaproteobacteria > Steroidobacterales > Woeseiaceae > Lentisalinibacter. Next base: position 15,170 of record CAYQZN010000022.1, on the reverse strand, counting down.
CCGACCTGGTGATCCTCGAATCGACCTACGGCGATCGCCGGCACCGCAGCTGGGAGGAGACCCGGGACGAGATCATCGACGTCGTCGCCAGCGCCAGCGGGCGGGAGGGCAACATCCTCATCCCGGCCTTCGCCGTCGGGCGCAGCCAGCTCATACTCTACTGGCTCGCGCGTCATTACGAGGAGGCGAAGCTCGAGCGCTGGCGCATCTTCCTGGACAGCCCGCTCGCCATCCGCGCGACCGCCATCTACGGCCGCTACCCCGAACTCTACGATACAGAGGCCGGCCGCTTCTGGAGCGGCGAGGACCGCGAGTCCGCCCTGCCGAACCTGGTGTTCTCCCGCACGGCGGACGATTCCCGTGCGCTGAACTCCATGCGCTCCGGGGCGATCATCATCGCCGGCAGCGGCATGTGCACCGGCGGGCGCATCCGCCACCATCTGCTGCACAACCTGTGGCGCGAGGAGTGCCACGTGATAATCGTCGGCTTCCAGGCCGCGGGCACCACCGGGCGCCTGCTGGTCGACGGCGCCCGGCGCGTGAAGCTGCTGGGACAGAGCGTACGGGTCGCCGCGGCCGTCCACACCGTCGGCGGCCTCTCGGCCCATGCCGATCAGCGCGGGCTGGCCGACTGGTACGGCGCTTTCCGGGGCCGGCCGCCGGTCGCCCTGGTGCACGGCGAGTCCGATGCCATGGAGGCCCTCGCCGGCGAGCTGGAGACGCGCTTCGGCGCGGCGGTCACCCGGGTCCAGCGCGGGCAGAAAATCGAGCTCGGTGGCCGCGGGTGAGCGGCGGCGGCGAGCATGGTATCCGGCTGGAGGCCGTGCGCCTGGGCATCGATACCCGGCACGAGCCGGTGCTGTTCCTGCGGCGGGATTCGGAAGTGGCCCGCTCGGAGGGCTTCCAGGCCATGTCCCAGGTGCGCGTGGACACCGACACGGCGTCCATCATCGCCACGCTCATGATCGTCGAGTCGGAGCTGCTGAGGGCCGGCCGGGCCGGCCTGTCGGAGGCCGCGTGGCGGCGTCTCGGCCTGGAGGACGGAGAGACACTGGTCCTGCACCATCCGCGGCCGGTGGATTCCCTCGCGCACGTGCGGGCCAAGGTCTACGGCGCCGAGCTGGACGCCGGGCAGTTCGAGCGCATCATCAACGATGTGGTTGCGGGCCGCTACATGGACGTGCAGCTCGCCGCCTTCGTCGCCGCGTGCTCCGGGGAACGGCTGACCCGCGAGGAGATCGTTCACCTCACCCGGGCCATGGTCGGGGCCGGCGAGCGCCTGACCTGGGCCGGGTCGCCGATCATGGACAAGCACAGCGTCGGCGGCCTGCCCGGCAACCGGACCACGCCCATCGTGGTGGCGATCGCCGCCGAGGCCGGCCTCACGATGCCGAAGACCTCGTCCCGGGCCATCACCTCTCCCGCCGGTACCGCGGACACGATGGAGACACTGACCCGCGTGGACCTCGGCCTGGACGAGATGCGTCGGGTCGTCGAGCGCGAGGGCGGCTGCCTCGCTTGGGGCGGTTCCGCCAGCCTCAGCCCGGCGGACGACATCCTGATCCGGGTGGAGCGGGCCCTCGACCTGGATAGCGAGGGCCAGTTGGTGGCCTCCGTCCTCTCGAAGAAGGTGGCGGCCGGCTCCACCCACGTAGTCATCGACATGCCCGTGGGACCGACGGCGAAGGTGCGCAGCCTCGCCGCCGCCGAGCGGCTCTCCGGCCATTTCCATGCGGTCGCCGGGACCCTCGGCCTCGCCCTGCACATCGACGTGGGCGACGGCAGTCAGCCGATCGGCCGCGGCATCGGCCCCGCGCTGGAGGCGCGTGACGTGCTGTCGGTGTTGCGCTGCGAGCCCGACGCGCCGGCGGATCTGCGCCAGCGGGCGCTGCAACTCGCCGCCGGCATCCTGCGGCTGTCGGGCCTGGCGCGCGCGGAGGACGCGGTGGCGCGGGCAACGGAGATGCTGGATTCCGGCCGCGCATGGAGCCGTTTCCAGCGCATCTGCGAGGCCCAGGGCGGGCTGCGGGAGCCGCCACGGGCGGCTTATCATTACGATGTCTTCAGCGAGCGCGAAGGCACCGTCGACGGCATCGATAACCGCAAGGCAGCCCGGCTGGCGAAGCTGGCCGGCGCACCCGCGGACAAGGCGGCAGGCCTCGGGCTGTGCGTGCGGTTGGGTGACCGGGTACGCCGCGGCGACGTGCTCATGACGGTGCATGCGGAGAGCCCGGGGGAGCTGGAATATGCGCTGGAGTACTTCCGTGCGCATCCGGATGTGATTACGCTGTCGGCTGACTGATGGACACCCTCGTATTCAATCTGGGCGACCCCTGCCCGCAGGCCGGCGCAACCGCCGAGACGACGGTTGAGGCGACCATCGAGACGATGGTCGCGGCGGTCGTCGCGGCCACCGGCGCGACGAGGGGAGAGCTCGACACCCGGCGCTTCCCGGACGGCGAGGCCTACCTGCGGGTGGTCACCCCCTGCGCCGGTGCCGACGTCATCCTGTGCGCCGGCCTGCAGCCGCCGGACGAGACGACTCTGCGGGCCCTGCTCACGGCCGCGACGCTGCGCGATCTGGGCGCCGCCCGCATCCTGCTCGTTGCGCCGTATCTGCCCTACATGCGCCAGGACAGCCGCTTCCGCGCAGGCGAGGGCATCACGTCGCGTTATTACGCGGCTCTCCTCTCTGCGCATTTCGACGGCCTGATCACCGTAGACCCCCACCTGCACCGTTACGCTGCCCTATCGGAGCTCTACAGCATTCCGGCGGTCTGCGTGCACGCCGCGCCGGCCATCGGCGCCTGGGTGCGCGAACACGTGGCGGAACCCGTGCTCATCGGCCCGGACAGCGAGAGCCGGCAGTGGGTGGAGGCGGTCGCCGCGGTAGCCGGTGCGCCCTTCATCGTCCTGGAGAAGGTGCGGCGCGGCGACCGCGACGTCTCGGTCAGTGAACCCGACCTCATCGACCACGACGGCCGCCAGCCCGTGGTCCTGGACGACATCATCTCCAGCGGCCGCACCATGGCGGAGGCGGTCGCGCGGGTGAACGGGCGCGGCGGGCCGCAGCCGGTCTGCATCGCCATCCACCCGGTCTTCGCCGACGGCGCGGTGGCGGATCTCCGCGCGGCGGGCGCCGGCCGCGTGGTCTCCTGCAACACCATCGCGCACCACACGAATGCCATCGATGTGTCGCCCCTCATCGGGGAGGCCTGCCGCGGCTTCCTCGGCGGTACCGTCCGGCGCGCCATCGGTTCATGAGACACACCCTCGCACCGCTGGCGGCGCTGCTGCTCGGCGTCGCCCTCATGCTCGTCGGCAACGGTCTGCAGGCGGTGCTCGTCCCGTTCCGCGCCGGGGTGGAGACCTTCGCCCAATTGTCGATCGGTTTGATCGGAGCCAGCTATTTCCTCGGCTTCACCGTCGGTTGTCTGCAGGGCGGAAGCCTGATCCGCATGGTGGGCCATGTGCGGGCGTTTGCGGCGATGACCGCGCTGGCCTCGGCCGTCCCGCTGATCCAGGCGTTGTGGATCGATCCGGTCGCCTGGTTCTTCTTCCGCGCGGCCACGGGATTCTGTTTCGCCGTACTCTACATCGTGATCGAGAGCTGGCTGAACGAGCGGGCCAGCAACGAGAACCGCGGTATCGTGTTCTCGACCTATATTTTCATCAGCTTCGGCGCCATGGCGGTGGGCCAGGAGCTGCTGCGTGCCTACGACCCGTCCGGCGTCGAACTGTTCGCCGTCATCGCCACACTGGTGTCGCTGGCAGCGATCCCGGTGGCGCTGACTCGTTCGCCGACGCCGCGGCTGCCCGAGGTCACGGTGATCAATCTGCGCGGCCTGTGGCGCGTGTCACCGTCCGGTGTCGCAGGCACGCTGGCCTCGGGGCTCGGCAACGGCGCATTCTGGTCGCTGGCGCCACTGGTGGCAGCGGGCGATGCGCTGGACGTCTCGCGTACCGCCACCTTCATGAGCGCGGCGCTTATCGGCGGTGCAGCGGGCCAGTTCCCCTTCGGCGGCCTGTCGGACCGGATCGATCGACGCCGCGTCATCGCCGGCGTCGCGGCTTTGGGCGCCGTCGTCAGCCTCGTCATCTGGCTGGTGGCCGGCGCCGGCGCGAGCAACCTGCTGCTGTACTTCCTCAGTTTCCTGTGGGGCAGCGCGTCGTTCACCATCTATCCGATCTCGGTGGCCCACTCCAACGACCACGCGGATCCGGACGATTTCGTGGTGGTCTCCGCCGGGCTGCTGCTGGCCTATGGCGCCGGAGCGACCGTGGGGCCCGTGATGGCATCGTTGCTGATGTCGGTGACCAGCGCGCCGGCACTGTACCTCTTCATCGCGGTGATGTACGTGCCACTGGCGTTGTTCGCCGTGAGCCGGACGTTCCACCACGAACAGGTGCCGGAGGCAGAGCAGGTTTCCTTCTCGGATGCGCTCAGCGCATCCGGCACGGCCTCCCACGCCTACGAGGAGGAATGGAGTGACCAGGTGCTGGAGGAGCAGGCGGAGGCCGCTGCCGACCCTCAGTGACCCGCGTGCTCCGTCGGCATGTCCGCGTCGCTTTCCATGTGGGTCTCCATGTCGGTGCCCATGCCCCCGTGACCGCCGTGGTCCGAGCTCATGTGCATGACCGGCATGACCATGGTCCACAGGCCTGCCAGCACCACCAGCGCGCCCGCCGCACGGCGTACGCCGGTGCGCCGGGTGAGTGAGGCCAGCCGCGCCGCGCCGGCGGTCGCCAGCACCATCGCCGGCAGCGTGCCGAGACCGAAAGCCGCCATCACGAGCGCGCCCTCTGCCGCGCCGCCGGAGACCGCGGCCGCCAGCAGCACCGAGTAGACCAGCCCGCAGGGGATCCAGCCCCACAGCACCCCGAGGGCGACCGCGTGTAACGGCGTGCGGGCCGGCAGCAGGCGCCCGGTGAGCGGGGCGAGTTTCTGCCAGCCCCGGGCTCCCCACGCCTCCAGCGGCCGTAACGGGTTCCAGCCGAAGGCGAGCTGCAGGCCGATCAGCACGATGACGACACCGAATGCGAGGCGCAGCGCCGGTCCCCATTCCCGCAGACCGAATACCGAGCCGCCGGTGGCGCCGATAAACCCGGCCAGCGCGCCCAGCGCCACGTAGCCGCCGATGCGCCCGCTGTTGTAGGCGAGTGCGAAACCCGAGCGCCCGGCCGTGCCACGCACCGCGGTATTGAGTCCGAACCAGCCGGCGATGCCCCCGCACATTCCCAGGCAATGGGTGGAACCCAGCAGGCCGGCGACGAGCGCCGCCAGCAGGCCGCCTTCAGCGCTCATCTTCTTTCTTCTCGTCGCGTTCCGGCGGCGCCCGGTCGTCGTCCATGACCACCCGCCATGCGGGCGTATCCATGTCGTCGAACTGACCGCTGCCGACGGCCCAGAAGAAAGCCCAGACGGCCAGCCCGAGCAGCACCAGGCCGAGCGGTATCAGGACGTAGAGCACGCTCACGAAGAAGCCTCCAGGACGCCCGGCGAGGGAACATTCGTTGCCTCGACGGAGGTGCCGCGCACCCGTGCCGCCGCACCGCCCCGACGCAGGCGCAGCGCATTCAGCACAACGAGCAGGGAACTCGCCGACATGCCGATGGCTGCCATCCACGGGGCCAGCGCTGCCGAGGCGGCGAGGGGTACGGCCAGCACGTTGTAGCCGATGGCCCAGCCGATGTTCTGCCGGATGATGCGGCGGGTCCGGCGCGACAGATCCACTGCCTCGAGCAGTGGAGCGAGCGAGTCGCCGAGCAGGACGGCGTCGGCGCTCGACTGCGCCAGCGTCGTGCCCGCGCCCATGGCGATGGAGACGTCGGCGCCCGCCAGGACCGGCGCGTCGTTGATGCCGTCGCCGACGAGGGCGACCTTCTCGCCGGACGCCTGCAGTTGCCGCACCCAGGCGAGCTTGTCCTCGGCGCGCAGGCCACCGCGGGCGTCGTCGATGCCGAGCCGGCCGGCGATGTCCTGCACGGTGCCGGGACGGTCGCCGCTGGCGATGGCAGTGGCAATGCCGGCGTCGCTCAGCGTGCGGACCACCTCGGCCGCATCGTCGCGGAGCGCATCGCGCAGCTCGAAGGCGGCCAGTACCCGGCCGTTCGCGTCGCCGAGGAACACCACGGTGGACGCCGGGCCGGGCGCCATGCGTGCGAGGGCGGCCCCTGCCGCCTCCTCGCCGACGAATTCCGCCGAGCCGATGCGGTAGTGCTCGCCGTCGACGGTGCCCTCGATCCCCCGGCCCGGCACCGGGCGCAGGTCCGCGGGAGTATCACCGCGGCGCGGGAACGCGCGTGCCAGCGCGTGCTCGGAACCGCTCTCCAGCCGGGCGGCGATGGTGAGGCATCGCTCGGTGTCGATATCCCCGCTCAGCGGCAGTACGCGCTCCAGCTCCGGCCGGCCGCGGGTAAGGGTGCCGGTCTTGTCGAATACGATGCGGTCGAAACTGGCCAGTCCCTCCAGGGCGCGGGAGCGGGTGACGAGGATGCCCCGATCGGCCAGCGCCGTGTTCGCGGCGGCCAGGGCGGCAGGCGTGGCGAGCGACAGGGCGCAGGGACAGGTGACCACCAGCACCGCCAGCGCGGCGGGGAAGGCAACGCCCGGTTCGATCCACCACCAGGCCGTGCCGACCGTCGCTGCGATGGCGATTACCGCCACCACGAACCAGCTCGCCACCCGGTCGGCCAGCACGGCCACCGCCGGCCGTTCCGCCTGGGCACGTTCCAGCAGCCGGGAGATGGAGGCGAGCATCGTGTCCTGACCCACCCGCTCGGCGGCCAGCGTCAGCGCCCCGTCCAGGTTGATGCTGCCGGCGGTGACCTCGTCGCCCGGTGCACGCGGCACCGGGTCCGACTCGCCCGTGATCAGCGACTCGTCCATGGATGCCTGCCCGCGCAGGATGCGGGCGTCGGCGGGCACGCGCTCCCCGGGACGCAGTACGAAGCGGTCGCCGGCGCGCAGTCGGGCGACGGCGATGATCTCTTCGCCGCCGTCACTCCCGTCGGCGATGCGCCGCACCGTGTCCGGCAGCAGCTGGCCGATGGCGGCCGAGCGCTCGGTGGCGCCGTGGCGGGCGCTCATCTCGAGGAAGCGGCCCAGCGACAGGAAGAACACGAACATGGTCGCGGAATCGAAATACACCTCGCCGTGGCCGGCGACCGCCGCGTACAGCGAGGCGGCGTAGGCGCCGCCGACGGCGATGGATACCGGCAGGTCCATGCCGGGCCGCCCGGAACGAAGTCCGCGCCAGGCCGACTGGAAGAACGGTCGGCCGGCGTAGAACACCACCGGCGTGGTGACCAGCGCGCTCACCCAGACCAGGAAGCGGCGCATCTCCGGGTCGATGCCCTGGAAGGCGCCGGCGTAGAGTCCGACCGCGAACATCATCACCTGCATCATGCCGACGCCGGCGACGAGCAGACGCTTCAGCGCCTGGCGCCGCTCCCGGTGCCGTGGCGAGAACGACTCGGTGAGGCTCTGCGGATGCGGCCGGTAGCCCAGCCGCTCGATGGTGCCGAGTATGGCGCTGAAGCGGGTATCCGCCGGTCGCCAGATGACGTGCAGGCGGGAGGAAGCCGTGTTGACGGTGATTTCGTCCACGCCGGGCAGACGTCGCAGCACGTTCTCCAGCAACCAGCTGCAGGCGCTGCAATAGAGTCCCTCGACGTGGAGTACGGCCTCGATGCGGCCGTCCGCCCGCGTGGCGGCGAACAGCGGCAGCGTCTCCGGGTCGTCGAAGCCGCGCCAGTGATCGTCGTCGCCCGGCGGCGGCGCGGGCGCCTCGCCCGGCGGCAGCTCGCGGAACCGGTAGTAGGCATCGAAGCCCGAGGCACCGATGAGTTCGGCCACCGCCTTGCAGCCGTGGCAGCACATCGGCCGGTCCTCGCCGTCGATGCGGGCGGTCAGGTCCAGGCCCGCCGGCACGGGCAGGCCGCAGTGGAAACAGCTGCGAGCGTCAGCCATCGTCGCGGGAGCCGGCGGGCGTCAGCATGCCGCGGCCGTCCCGCTGCGAGACCTCCCCCGTGAGCCGCCAGCCTGCGGCCGCCTCTCCCAGCGATTCCACCGCTGCGTACCAGCGCTCTGCCGCCATCGGCGTGAGGCGCGCCCGGTAGGTCGCCTCGCCGGCGGTCGGCGCGCGGGTAAGCAGGATGTCCATGTCCTTTGCCGGCACGGTCGGGTGCGACAGCTCGAGCAGCAATGTCTCGGGCCAGGCGAGATGGTCCGTGCCGGTGCCGCCGTTCCGCGCGAGCCGGACCTCCACCGCGCCCTGTCCTGCGGCCACCTGCAGCCGGCCGGCCAGCCCCAGCTCGGAGGCCGCGTCAGCCATGCGGAAGCGACGCTCCGTGGTCTCCGCGATGCGGCTGTAGTCATCCACCACCAGCGAATCCGGCCGGGTGATCGCCAGGAAGATGGTGAACATGCAGCCGATTACGGTCGCTGCGGGGATCGAGATGACGAACCAGGGCCAGAACTGGCGATACCAGGGTTCGACCTCGGCAGTATTGTGGACGTTGCGCTGATCCATGGTGCTTTGCCTCTCGCGCTTCGAGCGTGATCTAGTGTCGCTAATCGGTCGGTTGCGGTGCCTTTCAACGGCCGACGGGCGCGACGAATTTCGTCTCCCGCGACTGGGTGATTGTAGCGTCGTCCTCGGCCTGCAGCGTGAAGGTGACCTCGCCTACGCCGCGGACCGCTTCCCTCGGTGCCCGGACGATAACCGGCACGCCCAGCACCTCACCGGAGGGGATGCGGATGTCGCCGTTCGGCACCTCCACACGGGCCCCCTCGATGCCGGAGACGGCGATCCCGTAGCTGTGAGCGCGGTCGGTCTTGTTGATGAGCTTCAGCTGGTAGGAATTCTCGATGAAGCCGTCGCCCACCTCCCGGTACAGCGCGTTGCGGTCGCGGATCACGTCCACGGTAAGTGCCGAGCGCTGGGAGAGGGCGTAGACGAAAGCGCCCATCAGAAGGATGAGCAGGACGGCGTAGACGATCACCCGCGGACGTACCACGCGGGTCTTCTCGCCGTCCATGGCGTGCTGGGTGGAGTACTTGATGAGCTTCTTCGGGTAGCCCATCCGCACCATTACGTCGTCGCAGGCGTCAATGCAGGCGGCGCAGGCGATGCACTCGTACTGCAGTCCCTCGCGGATGTCGATGCCGGTGGGACAGACCTGCACGCACATCGTGCAGTCGATGCAGTCGCCGAGGCCGACCTCCTGCGGGTCCACGCCGCGCCGCCGGCTGCCGCGGGGCTCGCCCCGGTCGGTGTCGTAGGTGATGATCAGCGTGTCCCGGTCGAACATGGCGCTCTGGAAGCGCGCGTAGGGACACATGTACTTGCAGACCTGCTCGCGCATGTAGCCGGCATTGCCGTAGGTCGCGAAGCCGTAGAAGAGCACCCAGAAGGTCTCCCACGGGCCGAGAGAGAAGGTGGCGGAGCTCACCAGGAGTTCGCGGATCGGCGTGAAGTAGCCGACGAAGGTCAGACCGGTGAACAGGGCGAAGGTGATCCACAGGAACTGCTTCGAGCCCTTGCGCAGGAACTTCTCCGTGGTCCAGGGGGCCTTGTCGAGTTTCTTGCGCTGGGAATACTTGCCCTCGGTCCACTGCTCCATCCAGACGAAGGCCTCGGTCCACACCGTCTGCGGGCAGGCATAACCGCACCAGAGTCTGCCCGCCAGCGCCGTGAAGAAGAACAGTGACAGCGCCGCGATGATCAGCAGCAGGGCGAGGAAGATGAAGTCCTGGGGCCAGAGCGTCAGGTCGAACAGATGGAACTTGCGCGCCGGCAGGTCGAACAGGATGGCCTGGCGGCCCTCCCAGGTGATCCAGGGCAGGCCGTAGAAGATGCCCAGCAGCACGAACACGGCGGCCTTCCGCAGGCGGGCGAAAGTACCGTCCACCTCCCGGGCGTGGATCTTCTCCTCACTGCGGTAGAGCGCCGTCTCGTTCGCGGCGCCCGCGTTGCTTCCTGCTGCCATCAGTCCTTGTCCGTCGTGGTCCCGTGCGCGCCGTCAGGGTGGTCACGGCGCATGAGGACCAGTGTGATGCCCGCGGCTCCGATGCCGATCGCCCAGAAGAAAAAGAAGAGCAGCGCGTAGCCGCCCATGCGCGAGAATTCCAGAGACCAGTCGGCGGCCTCTGCCAGACGCGCGGGATCGAAGACGGCGAAGAACAGCACGCTCGCGATGCAGGCCGTGAGGAACGACGCCCAGCCGGACGCCATGACCTTGCGCAGTCCGCGGCTCCAGGCCGGTGACCGGGGAGTGTCCTCTTCCGCCGCTCGACCGCCGTGCAGGCTCATGGGGCGCCGGCACCTCCGCCGCCGTCCGCGCCGTTCGACAGGCTGTAGACGTAAGCGGCCAGGATGTGGACCCGGTCCTCGCCCAGCAGGTCCTTGTGCGCCGGCATTACGCCCTGACGTCCCTGGGTGATCGACGTCATGATGGCCTCGCGGCTGCCGCCGTAGAGCCAGATATCGTCGGCCAGATTCGGCGCGCCGAGCGCCTGGTTGCCGCGGCCGTTGGGCCCGTGGCAGGAGGCACACAGCATCTGGTATTTCTGTCCGGCCGCCGTCTCCAGCGCGCTCGTCTCCGAGGGCGTGCCGAACTGGCGGATCAGGCCCACCATCGCATCGAGTTCGTCTTCGGTGAAGTTTGCGGCCCAGCCGGGCATCACGGCCTGGCGGCCGTTCAGGATGCTCACCTTGATATTCTGCGGGTCGCCGCCCCACTGCCAGTCGGCATCGGTGAGGTTCGGGAAGCTCGCTGCGCCGCGGGCGGCCGAGCCGTGGCACATGGCGCAGTGGTTAGCGTAGAGGTTGCGCCCGATCTGCAGCGCCTCGGGATCCTTCGCCAGCTGCGGGATCGGTTGCGCCGCAAACGATTCGAAGATCGGCGCGTAGCGCGCCTCTGCCGCCTGGACCTCCTGCTCGTACTGCTCCGTCTGGCTCCAGCCGAGGATGCCGTCGGTGACGACCAGTCCGGGGTAGAGCGCGAGATACACGCCGGCGAACAGGATGGTGAGATAGAACAGCATCAGCCACCAGCGCGGCAGGGGCCGGTTCATCTCCTGCAGGTCGCCGTCCCACGTGTGGTGGGTGGTCTCCGTCTCGGCCGCCTCGCCGGGGCGGCGTTTCATGGTCCAGGCGATCAGCCAGATGCAGGCTGCCAGACTCAGTATGGTCGTGATGGCGACAAACCAACCCATCGGTGCAGACATCAGTTCGACTCCTTCTTCTCCACCGGCGGCTGCTCATCGTCCTCCAGCGGTATGTTCGCGGCTTCCTCGAAATCCTTCTTGCGCCTGGAACTAAAGACCCAGACGACCAGTACGAGGAACAGGATCATCAGCACCAGCGTGATGAGTCCCCGGAAAGTGTTTATATCCATCGTCTATCCACGCCTGCGGCTAGCGCTGCCTCTGCAGGTTCGTACCGAGGCCCTGCAGGTAGGCGATCATCGCTTCCATCTCGGTCTTGCCTTCCACCGCGGCAGCGGCGCCGGCGATCTGCTCCTCCGTGTAGGGGTCGCCGCCGATGTCCTTCAGCATGCGCATCTTGCGCTCCACCAGCGCGCCGTCGACCATGCGCTCCGACAGCCAGGGATAGGCCGGCATGTTGGACTCGGGCACGAGGTTACGCGGATTGATCAGGTGCAGCTCGTGCCACTCGTCGCTGTAACGCCCGCCGACCCGGGCCAGGTCCGGCCCGGTGCGCTTGGAGCCGAACTGGAACGGCCGGTCGTAGACGCTCTCGCCGGCCAGCGAATAGTGGCCGTACCGCTCGGTCTCGCTGCGGAACGGCCGTACCTGCTGGGAGTGACAGACGTAGCAGCCCTCGCGCACGTAGATGTCGCGGCCCGCCAGTTCCAGGGCCGGGTAGGGCTCGACCCCTTCGGCCGGCTCGCCGCTGGACTTGGACATCATCAGCGGGACGATCTCGACCAGCCCGCCGATGCTGATCACGACGACGATCAGCACGGCCATCAGGGTGATGTTTATCTCGACTTTCTCGTGGGACACGTCGGATCTCCTCCTGGATCAGGCGGGCTGGCGGACGGGCACCGGGCGGGGTTTCTCGCTCGCGACCGTCTTCCAGATGTTGTAGACCATGATCAGCATGCCGCTGAAGAACAGCAGGCCGCCCAGCAGGCGCAGACCATAGTAGGGATAGGTGGCTTCCAGGCTCTCCACGAACGTGTAGGTGAGCGTCCCGTCGTCGTTGACGGCGCGCCACATCAGGCCCTGCATCACCCCGGCGATCCACATGGACACCGTGTAGAGCACGACGCCGATGGTGGAGGTCCAGAAGTGCACGTCGATGAGCTTCGTGGAGTACATCGCCTCCCGGTTGAACAGCCGCGGTATCAGGTGATACAGCGAGCCGATGGTCATCATCGCGACCCAGCCCAGCGCGCCGGAGTGCACGTGGCCGATCGTCCAGTCCGTGTAGTGAGACAGCGAATTCACCGTCTTGATCGACATCATCGGCCCTTCGAAGGTGGACATGCCGTAGAAGGACAGGGAGACGATCATGAACTTGATGATCGGGTCGGTGCGCAGTTTGTGCCAGGCGCCGGACAGGGTCATGATGCCGTTGATCATGCCGCCCCAGGACGGCGCCAGCAGCACCAGCGAGAACACCATGCCCAGCGACTGGGCCCAGTCGGGCAGGGAGGTGTAGTGCAGGTGATGGGGCCCGGCCCACATGTAGATGGCGATCAGCGCCCAGAAGTGCACCACCGACAACCGGTAGGAGTAGATCGGCCGCTCCGCCTGCTTCGGCACGAAGTAGTACATCATCCCGAGAAAGCCGGCGGTGAGGAAGAAGCCCACCGCGTTGTGGCCGTACCACCACTGCATCATCGCGTCGATGACGCCGCTGTAGATGGGGTAGGACTTCGTCAGCGAGACCGGGATGCTGAGATTGTTGAAGATGTGCAGCACCGCCACGGTGATGATGAACGCGGCGTAGAACCAGTTGGCCACGTAGATGTGCTTCACCCGCCGTCGGCCGATGGTGGCCAGGAAGACGATGGCGTACGCCACCCAGACCACGGCGATCAGCAGGTCGATGGGCCACTCCAGCTCCGCGTATTCCTTGGACTGGGTGATGCCCAGCGGCAGCGTGATGGCCGCCAGCAGGATCACCACCTGCCAGCCCCAGAAGGTGAAACCGGCGAGCTTGTCGAAGGCCAGGCGCACGTGGCAGGTGCGCTGCACCACGTAATAGGACGTGCCGATCAGCGCCGAGCCGCCGAAGGCGAAGATCACCGCATTGGTGTGCAGCGGCCGCAGGCGGCTGTAGGTCAGCCAGGGCAGGTCGAAGTTCAGGGCCGGCCACATCAGCTGGGCGGCGATGAACACGCCGACGAGCATGCCCACCACGCCCCAGACGACGGTCATGATCGTGAACTGCCGCACGACCCTGTCGTTGTAGGTTTCCTGGATTTCCATAGCGCTGTTCCTGTACGTGAGCCTGACGCGGGTGCGTGGTAATGCCGCTGCAACCCCGCCGCAGGGGCGCGCACCCGTCCTGCCCGCCGCGCCCGGATCGTGGCCACGGGTGGATGGTCGGCATTGTCGCTCGGCGGGGTCCCGTTGGAATCGCCAAGGGGATCGGGCGTGTGACCTGCCGGCCGCCGGCCGGCGTGACCCTCCCCGTCACGCACCTGCGTCCCCGGATGATCCGGGAGTCGCCGGACACGCTCCATCTGTATTTGTACTTACTAATATAAGCCTGTCGCAGCCGTGTCTTGAAAGGCCCGCCGGCACGGTTCTAAATGGGGGTCTCGAGGCGCGGACCGGCGGTTTCCGGGTACCAGGGGAGCGAGGGATGGAGCTGACAAACAGGCTGTTGGTGATCGTCGACCAGGGCGATGAGCGGCATGCGGCGCTGGAGCGGGCGCGCTGGCTGGCGCCGCGGCTGGATGCGCCCGTCGATCTGCGGGTCTACTACCAGGCGGTGCCGGGGCTGGGCGAGCAGTTCATCGACTCCCGCGTGCTCGAGACGGCGGTGGAGCAGATGCGCCGGGAGAAGCTCGACTGCCTCGAGGAACTGGCGAAGCCGCTGCGCGGCGAGGGGCTCACGGTGACCGTGGACGCGGTCGCGGGCAGCCCGGTCGCCGAGTCGATACTGGCCGATATCGTCCGGCTGCAGCCCCGCCTGGTGCTGAAGGGGGCCGATCACCACGTGCCGCTCAGCCGCACGTTCTTCTCGGAGACCGACTGGCAGCTCATGCGCACCTCTCCGGCGCCCGTGCTGATGGTGCGGCGCGAGCACCAGATGCCCGCGCGGCCGCTGCTGATTGCCGCGGTGGACCCGCTGCACGAGCACGACAAGCCGGCAGCGCTGGACGAGAAGATACTCGCGACCGCGAGCGAACTGGCCGGGTTCCTGGAGGCGCGGCTGGAGGTCGTGCACTGCTACGACGTCACGCCTCTCGTCACCGGGATGTCGGCCAGCCCCATGCTGCCCGCGCCGCTGCAGACCGAGGAGCTGGCGGAGAGCCTGGAAACCCATCATCGCCGTGCCCTGGAGGACCTGGTGGTGGGTCAGGGGCTGCCGGCCGACGCCGTCCGCCTGCTGGAGGGAGCACCGCGCTGGCGGTTGCCGGAGTTCTGCGCCGAAGCCGATGCCGACATCGTCGTCATGGGAGCCGTGTCCCGGTCCGCCCTCGAGCGGGTGTTCATCGGCGCTCTGGCCGAGAAGGTGCTCGACCGCCTGCCCTGCGATCTGCTGATCGTGAAGCCGGACGGATTCGTCTGCCCGGAGATGGTAGAGCTGGAATCTATGTAGGAGGGCCTTCAGGCCCGATTCGATTAAATGGATCGGGCCTGAAGGCCCTCCTACGCGCGGGTAAGGGTACGCGTTGGCGGGGGGCGGATGTTCAGGATGCAGAAAAAGCCGGGGGCCTCTTGCGAGGCCCCCTTTCGGTTTCGCTGAGGGAGAGAGATCAGCTAACCGGATTCCTGATGACGGTCATTGCCGTCCTGTTGGCGAGTATGAGACACCGGGGGGCGTGCCAGCGTCTACTGTGGCTTACCACTAGGCGCGTTACGCGAATTCGCAGTCGGCCGACGCCACGCCTTAGGTAGATTTCGCGATTGCCCGTCCCCGCGCGCCGGCGGAGCATCGTATATGCCTTGGGAAATGCCC
>CAYQZN010000021.1:0-20245 GCA_964421805.1 uncultured Woeseiaceae bacterium | reverse complement strand
ACGTAACCCCGTTCGGCGGCGGCGATCCGCAGCCGGTCCTTGTACGCCGCATACTTGCCGTGGTGGAGCGGCTCCCCTTCACGCGGGCGGCCCGCCCGCGCTTCGGCCAGGAATGCCGGATCCTCCTCGGCCGCCCCGCCGATGCGTACCTCCACTTCGCGGTAGCGGGTACGCGGCCCCGGGTCGACGACGACCGTAGCCAGCCAGCAGCCCTCCCGCTCCAGGTCCAGCGTCTTCTCGAAGGTGGGGCCGTAGTGGCCCAGCGCTCGCAGGGCGTCGGTGACCTCCTGGTCCAGGTTGCGGAAGCCCCGCCGCACCCGCCAGGCGGGTGCGTCACAAGGCTCGTCCGAGAGGCCGGCGAAGGAGTGGGCGTTGTCGAGGAGTTCGCCCTCGATGCCCTCGATGAGCAGCTCGGCGCGCGCGGCGGGCACCCCGATGGCTACGGCGACCAGCAGACCACCCAGGAATGCAGCGGCGACCCTGCCGGACCGCCTCTGCAACCCCGCGGGCCCATTGCTCCCCGCTGACGCCGACGCACAGCGGCTCGTCAGAACTCCTCCCCGTTCCATGGCCTCACGCAGACGGCCGGCAGAGCGCTGCGCGCTGCCCGGGTGATGGCGCTGCCGCCGGCGCAGTAGACGATGGCAGGGCCTGATTCGCCCAATCGGAGTGCGCGAGCAATCGAGAGCGTTTTTCGACCGGCTGGCATCGTTCTCCACGGAGTTGGATGAGAGCGAAGAATCCTAACATGGCAACGGCCCGGCACCGTCGTTCCTATCCCGCTTCGAGACTGTCAGCCAGCGGGGCGGGCTGCGTTGACGCCGGTCAATCGGCCCCGGTATCGGAATCCGGATCAACGCGGGCGGTGTCACCGTGGCGACCGGCGCCGGCGGCGAAATGCCGGGCGCCGGCCGAACTCTCGCCACTGTCCAGGGTGGCGCGGCCGAGGGCGAATTCCAGCGCCATCGCCCCGTCTTCGTCCAGACTCCATTGCCGCAGCGCGCTAAGCCGGTCGTTTCTGAGGCAGGTCTGCGGCGCCGCGCCGATCTCGCGGGCGAGCGCCATCGCCTCGGTGAGGGCCTGGCCGGGTTCCACCAGCCGATTGGCCAGCCCGAAATCCGCGGCCTCCGCCCCGCCGATGCCGCGCCCCGTGAGGATCATGTCCAGCGCCCGGCTCTGGCCGATCAGGCGCGGCAGTCGCACCGTGCCGCCGTCGATGAGAGGGACACCGAAGCGCCGGCAGAACACGCCGAAGACGGCGTCCCGGCTGGCCACGCGCAGGTCGCACCACAGGGCGAGCTCCAGCCCCCCGGCGACCGCGTGGCCTTCCACTGCGGCGATCACGGGTTTCGTCAACTGCAGGCGCGTCGGGCCCATCGGCCCCGGACCGTCCGCAGCCACCCGGTTGCCGCTGCCCGCGGCGAAGGCCTTCAGATCGGCGCCGGCGCAGAAGGTGCCGCCGGCCCCGGTCAGCACCGCCACCCGCGACTGCCCGTCGCGTTCGAAGGCTTCGAAGGCGGCCAGCAACGCGGCTGCCGTATCCCGGTCGACGGCGTTGCGATGGTCGGGACGATTCAGGGTCACCAGCGTGACGTAGCCCTCTCGCTCCACCAGGACGGTCGGGTTCTCTGTCATGACGGCCACACCTCCATGGCGAGTCGAATTCCGGTGATGACCAGGAACACCCCGAACAGACGGCTGAGCCAGCGCCGGCTCAGACGGTGCGCGGCGGCGGCCCCCAGGGGCGCCATCAGGATGGTCGCCGGGATGATCAGCGCCACCGCCAGCAGGTTGACATAGCCCAGACTGAACGGCGGCCTGCCCGGCTCGTTCCAGCCGGCCAACACGTACCCGACGCTGGCCGGCAGACTGATCACGAATCCGAGCAGCGCTGCGGTGCCCACGGCGCGGTGGATCGGCTGGTTGAACAGGCTCAGTGCGGTGACGCCGAAGGTGCCGCCGCCGATTCCCATCAGCGTGGACAATGCGCCGATGGAGAACGGCAGGGAGAGCGCGGTCCCGCCGCCGGGAACCCCGTCCCGCAGCACCACGTCGTCCAGCGGCAGCCACATCTTCACCCCGAAGATGACGGCCATCACGGCGAAGATGGCCGTGAGCGTATCGCTGTGCAGGCGATCGGCGATGAGCACCCCGGCGCAGGCGCCCAGGAAGACGGCCGGAGCCCAGCGGCGCGCCAGCTCCACGTCGACGGATCCCCGCCGCCAGTGGGCCCGGCTCGAGGACAGGGACGTCGGGACGATCGTGGCCAGCGAGGTCGCCACTGCGACGTGCATCGTCACCGCACCGGCGGTGTCCGTGGCAGCGAGGGCCACCAGCAGCGCGGGAACGATGATGATGCCGCCGCCGATGCCGAGCAGCCCGGCCAGGAAACCGGCGACGACGCCGGCGGCAAGTACGGGCAATGCGAGTGTCAGAAGCTCGGGGCCCATTGCGGCCATCGTGTCCATCGCCTCCACGCGACTCCGTCGGGCTGTGCGCGAGAGTCACGGAGGATGCCCGAGCCCGGGCCTTATTGAAAGCGCGGCGCGAGCCGGCGCGCTGCCGTCAGCTGCGCCCGGAGTCTCCGAGCAACGCGCGCCGCAGGTCGGCCGCCCTCGCCTCCGGGTGCAGCCAGATGGCCAGGAAAGCGGGCCCGAACTCAGGCTCCGCCACCTCGCCGGTCTTCTCGCCGTTGTGATAGAAGACGGTGCGCTCGTCGGGCAGCACGAGGCAGGACAGGGTGTCGCCTTCCCGGACGTCCGGCAGCAGCTGGCGCAACCAGCCGAACCAGCGCGGGGGCGCATCGACGCCGAGGCGGTCCCACTCTTCCCGGGCGATGTCGATCAGCTTCGACGCGCTGACATCCCGGTGGTAGTAGATCTCGAAGCGGGCCCGCTCGGTGTCCGTCCAGTCACTGAAGCGGCCGGTTTCGGTCGCGAGGGAAGCCTGGTAGACGCGCAGGCCGAACCAGCTGTACTCGCCCTGGCCGACCACCTCGAGGCCGTCCGCGGCCGCCCCGTCCGCTGCGTCGGCGGCGGCGGTTGCCGGACCGGCGGCCAATGCCATCGCCATTGCAGCCGCCATCGTCAGTGCAGCCGGGCGCGTGGCTCGCCGCCTCGATGCCGGGCGCCGGAGTGTGTGTCCCGCCGCCCGCGTCCGCCTGATTGCATCCATAGTGCCGGTCTCCTCGAATCTCTGCGGTAACATGCCGCTTGCGTACGGGGATTCGACAGAGCGGCGACGGCGGATGCAACCACCCCGCCTGACTGGCGCAAACACAGGCAGAGGAGAGAACATTGACGGCTGCGCAGAAGCAGGCCCGCGCCGTACTGCTCGGCATGGGCATCTTCCACCTCGGCTGCCTGGGAGCGTTCTGGACCGGCGTGAGCCCGGCCGCGCTGACGGTGGCGCTGATCCTTTACCTGGTGCGCGGTTTCGGCGTCACGGCCGGCTATCACCGGCTGCTGGCGCACCGCTCGTTCCGTGCCGGACGGCCGGTACAGTTCCTGCTCGCGCTGGCAGGCAGTCTCGCCACCCAGGGCGGCCCGCTCTGGTGGGTGGCCCACCACCGCAGCCACCACCGCTACACCGAGACGGACCGCGACATCCACTCGCCGCGGACCCAGGGCTTCTGGCGCTCGCACATGGGCTGGATGCTGTCTGCCGAGAGCTTCCGCGAGAACGGGGCCAACGCCAGAGACCTCTACCGGGTCCCCGAGCTGAAGTTCCTGCAACAGCACTACGTCTGGATCGTGCTCGGCCAGGGCGCCGCCATCTATGCCCTCGGCACAGGGCTGGCCGCGCTCGGCGTGGAAACCTCCGGACCGCAGATGCTCGTCTGGGCCTGGTTCATCGCCACTGTGGCCCTGTGGCACGCCACCTTCATGGTGAACTCCGTCTGCCATCTCTGGGGCAGCCGCCCGTTCGACGCGGACGACGCCAGCACCAATAACTGGCTGGTGGCGGTGCTGGCGCTCGGCGAGGGCTGGCACAACAACCACCACAAGTTCGCCTACTCGGCCCGCCACGGGCTCGAATGGTGGCAGTTCGACCTGACCTGGGTGCTGCTGCGGGGAATGGAGAAGCTGGGCCTGGTATCGGAACTCAGACGGCCGCGACGGCGCATGCTGGAACGTGCCCGCGCCCGCGCCACCGCCGGCTGACCGGCCGCCCGGCAGTCAGTTGCGCCCGGTCGGCCGGAGAACGCTCTAGCGGCCGACGACCTGGTCGATGACGAGCCGCGCCGTCTCCCCGCTGTCCATGCGGTAGGTGGTCGCGCCGATCAGGTCGCCCTCACTCTCGCTGATGGAGCCGCCTTTCGCGACCCGCGCCACCAGTTCGAGCTGCTCCTGGGTGGAGATCTGCCGCCCCGCCATCATCGCGTTGGCGTCGCTGAGGGTGATCGACAGCGGCAGGTCGCCGGCGCGGCGGCGCACGGCCGCGATGGGCGGGCCGCCGACACCCGGCATGCGCGCAAAGATGAACAGCACCGCGTCGGCCGGCGCCTGCGACGCGAGTTCCGGACTCAACGATACCTGCAGAGGCACCGTGCCGGGCTCTACGTCGGCAGCGGGAGCCGGCGCCTCAGGCTCGGGCTCGGGTCCCGCGGCGGCGGCCGGCGCTGCCTCGCCGGGCGGCATCTCCGTCGTGGCTGCCATCGGCGCTGCGGCATCGCTCTCACCGGCACCCGCGGCGGCACGCAGCTCGCGGATATTGTTCTCGAGTATCTGTCGTACGTCGTCCGGCGGCGCAGTATCCAGTATCTGCTCCCAGCGGTCCGCCGCGAGCAGCCGCTCGCCCCGGTTTGCCGCCGCCAGACCCGCATACCACAGCGCACGGGCGTTGTTCGGGGCGAGCTGCAGCGCATTCTCGAACAGCTGACCTGCCCGCCCGGTGATGGCCGTGCTGTCGGCGAACAGGATCGATTCGCCGAGATCGAGCATCACCACCGGATCGTCGTCGGCCAGTTCGTAGGCCCGCTCGAAGGCCCGTGCCGCTTCCCGGTACCGTTCCTGCGCCCGATAGCTGCGGCCCAGGAACTTCCAGCCTTCGACGTCGTCCGGATTCTCCTCCAGGCTCGCGGCCAGCTCGGCAATGGCATCCTGCGCGTCGCTCGCATGCGGATTGTCGTTCGTCCGCGCCGAGGTGAGCACGCTGTCGAAATCGTAATCGCTGAGATAGACGTAGGTGCCCACCGAGGCACCCAGAAAGGCCACGGCGATGAATGCCGCGAAGCCGCCGGAGTTGCTCTCGCTGCTCTCACCGCTTGCGGTAGCCTTGCCACCTTTGCGCAGCACCAGGTAAAGAGGAGCCGCTGCCGCCAGCGCCATCAGGCCGGCTATGGCCCAGAAGATCGTCGTTGTCATAGATTCACCGGGCCGGGGAGCCGGCCACTCTGTCTAGCTTTCATCGTCGATAGGAAGGTTGGTTCGCCGCTGGATCACCCGGAACAGCACGAACCCGGCAATGAGCAGCAGCAGCACGGGGGCGCCCCACAGCAAGACCGTGCGCTGGTCGAGCGGTGGCCGGTACAGCACGAACTCGCCGTAGCGGTCGGTCAGGAAGACTAATATTTCCTCGTTCGACTTGCCCTCGGAGATCATCTCGCGGATCTCCCTGCGCAGGTCTTCGGCCAGCATCGCGTTCGAGTCCTTGATGGTCTGATTCTGGCAGGTGGCACAGCGGATCTCGTCGATGAGTTCCTCGTAGCGGGCCTGAGTGGCCGGATCCTCGAACGCCGGACCCTGGTCGATGGCCAAGGCCTGGCCCGTCAGTGCCATGAGGAGCACCAACCATCCTGTTTTCAGCAATTTCACGAACCTGATTTCCTGGCCTCGGATGTCCCGCTCTCGGATTTCCTCGCCTCGGCGATCCGCGGCTCGAATTCCTCGCGCCATACCTGCGGTGTCAGCGGACTCACGTGTTTGTAGATCACGCGGCCCTCCTGGTCGAGCAGGAAGGTCTCCGGCGCGCCGTAGACCCCCCAGTCGATGCCCACACGGCCGTCGCCGTCGAAGGCATTGGCCGTATACGGGTTGCCCAGATCACGCAGCCAGCGCAGTGCCGCCGGCCGTTCGTCGCGCCAGTTCAGCCCGTAGATGGGGATGGTACCGGAGCGCGCCAGCGCCATCAGGAAATTATGCTCCTGACGGCAGGCCACGCACCAGCTCGCCCAGACGTTGACCAGCGCCACCTCGCCGCGGATGTCCGTGTCGGAGACGGTCACCTCCGGGTTGCTGAGCTCCGGCAGGGTGAAGGTCGGCGAATCCCGCCCGATCAGCGGCGAAGGCAGCTCGCCCGGGTCCTTGCCCAGACCCGCCATCAGGGCTATCAGCAGCCCCAGGAATACGGCAATGGGGAGTATATAGCGAATCATGTCGCCGCCCTGCCCTCCGCGGCCTTACCGGCCTCCATGGCGCGCCGCTCGGCGGCCGGCACCCGGTAACGCCGATCGGTCATCGCCACGATGCCGCCGAGCGCCATCACGGCACAGCCGAACCAGATCCAGCGGATCAGGGGCTTGTACTGGATGCGAACGCTCCAGGCCCCGTTGCCCAGCGAATCACCGAGCGCGACGAACAGGTCACGGTCCCAGCCCGCGTCGATGCTCGCCTCGGTCATGGGACTCTGCTGCACCCGGTATACCCGCTTCTGCGGGGTGAGCACGGTGACCAGCTCGCCGTCACGGCGCACCTCGAACTCCGCCTCCATGGCATCGTAGTTCGGGCCCTGCACCTCGCGCAGGCCGCGCATCGTGAAGTCGTAGCCGGCCACCTGGATGGTCTCGCCCGGGCTCGCCCGCATGTCGACTTCCTGGCCATAGGACATCACGGCCGTGACGCCGATGATGAACATGCCGACGCCCAGGTGAGCCAGATGCATGCCGGTGACGCTGCGTGACTGCCGGGGCCCGGAGCGCTTGCCGAAGAAGCGCATCAGCGGATCCCAGATGGCGGTGAAGCTGACGAAGATGGCGGCCAGCATGCCCGTGAAGATCAGCGGCGTGATACGCCCGTAGATCAGCCAGGGAATGAACAGGGCCAGCGGCACGGCGATGGCGAGCGGCACACGCACCTGCCGCCAGATGGTCTGCTTGTCGCCGCTGCGCCAGGCCGTACTCATGCCGATGCCGATCAGCAGGGCCAGCGGCAGCATCGGGATGATGAACGCCAGGTCGAAGAACGGCGGGCCCACCGAGATCTTGCCGAGACCCAGGCCGTCCAGGAACAGCGGATACAGCGTACCCAGCAGCACCAGTGTTGCCGTGATCACCAGCAGCACGTTGTTCAGCAGCAGGAAGGTCTCCCGTGACAGTGGCTTGAAGCCGGCGTCGGAGTCCATCTGCGGCGCCCGCCAGGCGTACAGCGCGAGCGCCGAGCCCACCACGATGGCCAGGAAGGCGAGGATGAAGGCGCCGCGGGTCGGGTCGCTGGCGAATGCGTGCACGGAGACCAGCACGCCCGAGCGCACCAGGAAGGTACCGAGCAGGCTGAGCGAGAAGGCGGTGATGGCGAGCAGCAGCGTCCAGCTCTTGAACAGCCCGCGCTTCTCCGTCACCGCCAGCGAGTGGATCAGGGCGGTGCCGACCAGCCAGGGCATGAACGAGGCGTTCTCCACCGGATCCCAGAACCACCAGCCGCCCCAGCCGAGTTCGTAGTAGGCCCACCAGCTGCCCAGCGCGATGCCGATGGTTAGGAACATCCAGGCGGCGGTGGTCCAGGGCCGCGTCCAGCGTGCCCAGTCCCGGTCCAGTTTGCCTTCCAGCATGGCGGCGACCGCGAAGGCGAAGGCCACCGCGAAGCCCACGTAGCCGATGTAGAGCATCGGCGGATGGATCACGAGTGCCGGGTCCTGCAGCAGCGGGTTCAGGTCGCCGCCGTCCGGTGCTGCCGGCACGAGCCGCTCGAAAGGGTTCGAGGTGAACAGCGTGAAGGCGTAAAACCCGACGCTGAGCAAGCCCATCACGCCGATGACCCGGGCGGCGAAACGTTGCGGCATGTGGCGCGACGCATAGGCCACGCCGACGGTCCAGGCCGCCATTGCCAGGGTCCACAGCAGCAGGGATCCCTCGTGCGCGCCCCAGACCGCTGCGATGCGGTAACCGATCGGCAGCATGGAGTTCGAATTGTTGGCGACGTACAGGACCGAGAAGTCGTTCTGTATGAAGGCCCAGGTCAGGCACAGGAAGGAGACCCCCATGAAGCCGAACTGCGCCGCCGCGGCCGGGCGCGCGACCGCCGTCCATTGCGTCTTGCCCAGATGTGCCCCGGCCAGCGGGACGATGCCCTGCACCAGCGCCAGCGCCAGGGCGAGGATGAGTGCGAATTGTCCGATTTCGGGGATCATGGTTTCGTCCGCTCCGGGAAGTGGCCGCTTCTCTTCAGCGAGTCGGCGACCTCCGGCGGCATGTAGTTCTCGTCATGCTTGGCCAGGATCTTGTCCGCCTGGAAGACGCCGTCGTCCCCGACACGCCCGTGCGCGATCACGCCCTGGCCCTCACGGAACAGATCCGGCAGCACGCCGTTGTAGCGCACGCCGAGCGAGTTCTGGTAATCGGTGATGGTGAACTCCACGTCCATGCTGCCCGATGCCCGTTCGATGGTGCCTTCCTGCACCATGCCGCCGACACGATAGGTCCGTGTCTCGGGCACGTTGCCCGCGGCCACCTGGTCGAGCTCGATGTAGAACATCATGTTCTCCCGGAAGGCGGTCAGACTCAGGGCCGTGGCGATAGCGAGACCGGTCACGGCCAGCCCGACGGCCAGCATTCGCTGTCGGCGAGGGGTCATCAGTCGTCCTCCATTGCTTGGATTCTTCGGGCCACGTTCAGCCGCGCGGCTGCGTGGCGGCGTCTTGCCGAGGTCACGTTAAAAACGAGAATGATTGCGGTTAGAGCGAAAGAACTCCATACGTACCCGCCGTAACCGCCCATGGCCAGGAATTCACTCATCTCTGCAACTCCCCTGCCGGGATACTTTCCCCGACCGCGTTTTCGCCGAGAAGTTCACGCTTGACCCAGCGTGAGTGGCGCTCGCGCTCCAGCACCTCCGCCCGCGCCCGGGTGAGCAGCACCGCGGCGAAGAACAGCGTGAAGCCGATGATCATGATCAGCAGCGGCGTGAGCATGTTGCCGGTGATCGAGGGCTGGTCGAATTTGGCCAGCGTGGCGCCCTGGTGCAGAGAGCTCCACCACTCCACGGAATAATGGATGATCGGCACGTTGATCACGCCCACGATCGCCAGGAGGCCGCTGGCCCGGTCGGCCTTGTTCGTGTCGTCGATGGAAGCGCGCAGGGCCATGTAGCCGAGATACAGAAACAGCAATATCAGTTCCGAAGTGAGCCGTGCATCGCCCCACTCCCACCAGGTACCCCACATCGGCCGGCCCCAGATGGAGCCGGTCGCCAGGGCGAGGAAGGTGAACGAGGCGCCGATGGGCGCGCAGGCCGCGGCCACCGCGTGGGCGAGCTTCATCCGCCAGATCAGGCCGATGGCCGCACCGGTGGCCATGACCACATAGGCCATGAGCGACAGGTAGGCGGACGGCACGTGCACGTAGATGATGCGGAAGCCGTCACCCTGCTGATAGTCCGCGGGCGCGAGCACGAGCCCCTTGAAGCTGCCTGTGACCAGGGCGACGGCCGCCAGTACGCCGAACCAGGGGGCGAGCTTGCCGGCGATCCGGTAGAAGTGGGGCGGCGAGCCCAGCTTATGAAACCAAGTCCACATGAGTCCTGTCCTGCTCCTGTCTGCCGATGCGCCTCAGTCGGCGCTGATCCTCAGTGCCGCCGAAGCCGCGAAGGGTGAAAAAGTCATTGTCAGCATGGTGAGTGCCGCGAGAAGGTACAGCGATCCCCCCGTCGTCTCTCCGTCAGCCGAGAGACTCACGGCTCTCGCACCAAAAATCAATACGGGCATGACCAGTGGCAGCACCAACAGACTCAGAAGCGAATTGGCCTGGCGCAGACCCACCGTCAGCGCGGCTCCGACCGAGCCGATCAGGCTGAGACTCAGGGTACCCAGCACGAGCGAGCCGGCAAGGATCGGGAGCGACTCCTCCGGTATGAAGAAGGCAACGCCTGCCACCGGCGATATGATCACGAGGGGCAGCCCGGTCACAAGCCACTGCGCCGCGATTTTTCCGAGTACAAGAACAGACACAGGCTGACCCGACAGCAGCAGCTGCTCCAGGGTGCCGTCCTCACGGTCCTGGCGGAACAGCGAGCCCAGCGACATCAGGGACGCGAGCAGTGCCGCCACCCAGAGCACGCCGGGTCCGAACTTCATCAGCAGCTGCTTGTCCGGGCTGACCGCGAGCGGAAACAGGCTCACTACGATTGCGAAGAAGATGAGCGGCGTGGCCATGTCGCCGGGCCGCCGGAATGCGAGCCGGAGCTCCCGGGTAACGACCGTCAGCCAGGCATCCCACAGTCCCGCGGGCTCGGGTCGGCTATGCACCGTCATGACTTTCTCCCGAGTTCGAGGTTCGCCAGCTGGACCCGGTCGATTTCGACGGCCTCGTGTGCCACCAGCACACAGACACCGCCGCCGGTCACGTGTTCCGAGATCAGCTGCTTCACGAGCGCCTTGCCGGCCACGTCCAGATTGGTCAGCGGCTCGTCCATCAGCCAGAGCCGGGCCTCGCTCAACAGCAGGTTCGCCAGCGAGGCGCGCCGGCGCTGACCCGCGGACAGCCGGCCGGCCTGTATCTCGGACAGGCGGCCGATCTGCAGCTTGTCCATCACCCGGGCCACCGCGGAGGCATCGACGCCGAAACGCATGCGCCGGTGCATCGACAGATTCTCACGCAGCGTCAGGTCGTCTTTCAGGGCCGGGCGGTGGCCGCACCAGGCGAGGTCCTGGGCGTATTCCTGGCGCACGCTGTCGATACGATGCCCGCACCAGTACACCTGACCGTCTTCGGCCAGCGTCAGGCCGGCAAGCGTACGCAGCAGCGTGGTCTTGCCGCTGCCGTTCGGTCCGACCACGTGCAACGCCTCACCGGGACCCACTTCCAGGTCCAGCCGCTTGAACAGACAGCGGTCGCCGCGGAACAGGGTAAGTCCGTGAGCCTTTAAATAAGGGGCGCCGAGTTCAGCCATCGGCGGCCTCCTCGCGGCGGGAACGACCTGAAGCCTCCCGATGGCCACAAAGCGGAAGGCCCAATAAAATCATTATTTTCAGCATCTTGAATAGGGTTTTTAACTAAGAATCTACGGTGAGCGATCGAAGTGTCATCGAGCGCGTCTCTATCGACTCTCAAAGCGTTTACATAAGTTCAGCGTCTGTCGTAGACTGGACGGCCCGCCGCGGCGGGCAGGAGTCAGTAGACGGCGTCACCCGATCAACAACAAAGACGGCACCATCGGCTTCGAATGAATAGTCGCATACCTGGCCTCGAGCATGAGCCTTTCGGCATGGACGGAACCTCCCCCGTCTATATCGAAACGCCTCCCATGCGCGACGCCCTTGCGATGATGCACGAAGTCTACCGTGATCCGAAGGGGCTCGGCACCGTCAGCGGTCTGGCCGGAAGCGGCCGCAGGACCGTGCTCGAGCAGTTCGCATCCCGGCTCAGGCGCGAGGACGTCTCCGCAGTGGTCGTGGATGGTAACGGAATGGACCGGCTGGCGCTGTTGCGGACAGTGCTTAGTGATATCGGCTACGAACTCGATGCCGTAGCCCCGGACGATCTGTCCAGCATGCTGCGGGTATTCCTGATCCACCAGTGCCATGCCGGCCAGCCCGCCTTCCTGGGATTCGTCAACGTGAGCGGCATGCACCCCTCGGCGCTGGAGGAGATCTGCCGGCTCGCGCAGATCACCGCGGCGAACGAAGCGGCCGCAAGGCTGGTGCTCTCCTGCGACGACCGCCTGGAGCAGATCATCAAGGCACCGGCCATGGGCCCCGTGCGCGAGCGCATCACCGCCGGCTGCCACCTGCGGCCCCTCGATCTGATCGAGACCGACGACTACATCGTGCGGCATCTGCGCGCGGCGGGCGCCGTCTCGCATACCGAGTATCTGACGGACGCGGCCATCGCCCTCCTCTGGCGTGCCAGCGGCGGACTGCCGGGCGAGATCGAATCCCTCACGGTGGACGTGCTCCTCGGCGGACGGCTGCCGGCGGATACGGACGAGGTGCGCGAGGCGCTCGGGCTCGAAGAGCGGGCGGCGGATCCGGCGGCCGCCGACACACCGGTCGGCGCCACCCGTGCCGAGCCGCCTACCCGCCTCGTCGTATCCCGGGACGGCGAGGTCGTCAGCGACCGGCACTGGCCGGCCGGCCGGGTCCTGATCGGCCGCGACGGACATAACGACGTCGCCCTGCCGAGCCGCTACGTGAGCCGGCATCACGCGCTGATCGTCGTGGAGGACGGACGCGCCTGGATCGCCGACCTGAAGAGCATGAACGGCACCTACGTGAACTCGCGGCGGGTCTCGCAGCAGGCGCTGCGCCACGACGACGTGATCTCCATCGGCAATCATCGGGTGAAATACCTGAATCCGGCCGCCCGCTACGGCGACGATACCGAGGAACCGGGACTCGCCGATACCGCCATCATGCGCAGCCTGCAGGAAGTGCGCCACCTGTTCGCCGTGGACGCGGCTGGCGACGACACCGTGCTGCAGGATGCGGGCGATACCGGCACCGCCGACGACAAGGCCGGCTGACCACTCCACCGCCCGTCAACGGAATTCCGCGTCGATGAGGCGGTCGATCTCGCGCTCGATGTCCTGACGGAAGAACATCAGCGACAGCCCCACCGACGCGTCGATCACGATGTCGTCCTCGTGCACGTCGATGTGGCCGCTGAGGGCCGCACGCTCGAAACTGAGGGTGTTGTCCCGCCAGCGGATCCGCACGCCGTATTCCGACGCCAGCTCGTTGGCGATGCGGTTGACGGCGGCGACGGCCTCGTCGTGGCTGAGCCGGTGTCTGCGCCGTATCCGTATGTTGGGCATGGCTCGGGGAGCGTGGGGGCTCAGGCGCCGGCCGCGGCGGCGCTCTCGAGCTCCGCGAAGGCGGCGGCGATACCCGCCGCGATACGCTCCGGGTCCGGGATGGCCCGGCGGCCGGTCAACAGGCCGAAATGGAGATTGCCGGCATAGCTGTAGATGGTCACGTTCATGGACATCCCCGGCGGGATCGTGGAGATGGGATAACTGGCCGTCAGCCGTGCAGCGCGGATGTAGCGCGGCTCGGTGCCGCCGATGACGTTGGAGACCAGCACGTTGCCCAGCGGCGGAAAGCGCTCGGACAGATGCGCGAGGTCGCCGATCTGCATCAGCGTCTGCACCAGGATGGTGTAGGCCTCGGCGGCCTCGATACCCATCTCGGCATACTCGTGCTTGACGCTGCCGGCATGTTCGTGGATTTCCTGCAGCCGGGCCAGCGAATCGGCTTCGCCGGAGGCCAGCTCGAGCAGCGCGATGGTCACCTGGTTGCCGCTGCCGCCGCCGTCGCTGCGCACCGAGATCGGCATCTGCGCCACCAGCGGCTTGTCGGGGTGCTCGTCACGCTCGTCGAGATAGCGCCGCAGGGCGGTGTCGCAGAGCGCCAGGATCACGTCGTTCACGGTCACCGCCTGTGATTTCGCCAGCGACCGCACCCGGTCGAGCGGGACGCTGCACACGCCGAAGGCGCGGGCCGCGGTCAGGGGCTGATTGAAGGCGGTGCGCGGCGCCGTGAAGGGCACCGGCAGGTCGTCGCCCCCGCCGAGCAGACGCCAGCCGTGGCGCAGCGCGAGCTGACTGAGTTGCGGCCCCACCATGGCCAGGCGGCCGAAGGTCTTCGCCGATCCGAACAGGGTCTCGACGATGCCCTTGCGCACGGCCTCGTGCTCCCGGCTGTGCTCGGCGTTGGCCCACATGGGCGCCACGTCCTCGTCCGGTGTCTTGGACAGGCTCGCCATCGAACGCCGGGACATGCTGATACCGTCCATGTAGGCGTGGTGGATCTTGGCGTAGACACCGAAGCGGCCGCCTTCGAGCCCCTCGATCACGTAGACCTCCCACAGCGGCGCGTTACGGTCGAGCAGGCGGCCGTGCAGCTGCGCCACCCGGTCCAGCAGGTCCTGTTCCCGGCCCGGCGACGGCAGCGCCTCGTGGAAGATGTGGTCGGCCAGGTCCATGTCCGGATCGACCACCCAGCGGGGACGGCCGGCCAGAGGGACTTTCAGCTTCTGGTTGAACGGCTCCACCGGCTCGCTGGCCAGCATGTCCGCCACCAGGCCGCGCACGAAGTCCACCGGCGCGCCCGGCGGCGGCTCGAAGACCTGCAGACCGCCCACGTGACGCGGGCTGTCCTTGGTCTCGAGCAAGAGCAGCATGTAGTCGAGGAGTGACAGCTGCGACATGGCCACCTCGGCGCCGGATCCGTGTTCAACCGGCGTCGAGGATAACCCGCGATCCCTGCCCCGTCACGTTGCCGTCACGTAAAGCGTCAGGTTCAGCCGGCCTTCTCCTCGACCCTGGCGAGCAGCTCACGGATCTCCTCTCGCCGGCCCTGGTCGGCGAGTGTGCGGTCGGACCGGGCGGGTGCCTCGAGCGCGTGCTCCAGCGCCCGCCGTGCCGCCTCGTAGTCCTTCTCTTCGTACAGGAATTCGCCGTAGAAATAGTTCGGGTCGATCCCGTCCGGGTTCATGGCAATGGCTTTCTCCAGATAGTCCCTCGCCCGGTCCTTGTCGCCGAAGCCGATGAAGCCGCCGGGCACCTTGTAGTACAACGCGCCGAGACTGGTATAGACCGAGCCCTGGAGGACGGTCGGGTCCAGTTTCTCCGCGGCATGCAGCGCATCCCGGGACTTCTTCGCCAGGCTCATGGCGCCGAATGGGCCTTTCACCCCGGCGTAGGTGCTGAGCACGATGCCCTGCCAGACCAGGGGCTCGGCCCGGTCCGGATAGGCCGCGGCCAGCGCGGCGGCGTCCTCCGCCAGCGTCTCGAACGCCTCCTTCTGCTCGCCTCCGTCCAGCTGATAATTGGCCTCGGCCCAGCGTTGCTGGATCTCCCGCAGGCCCTGCTCCATGTCCGCCGCCCGGGCCGGACCGGCGCCCGTCAGGCCGAACGCGAGCAGCGCGCCGGCCAGCATGATCCGGGCACTCGCCCGGCTCCGAATCGTCCTTATCATCTCGTTCACCTCATTGGCTGTAGGTACGTGGACGGAGGTACGCCTCCACCACCGGTCTCTGCCTGCCGAGCGCACCGTCGACAAGGCGGGGCGCGACCGCGTTCAGTTTCACGAACAGGCGCTCGGGCCAGCCGATGAAACGTTCCCGCCGGGAACCGGACAGCAATGTCATCGCGCGCCGGGCCACCTGTTCCGGCCGGTCCATGGCGACCCCCAGTTCCTCGTTCATGCGGCAGGCGGCATCGCCGTTCATCGCCGTGCGCGTCGCGCGGGGGGCGAGGTAGAGAACCTCGAGAGCGGTCCCGGCGCACTCCCGCCGCAGCGCTTCGCTGAAGCCGTGCAGGCCGAACTTGGTCGCGGAGTAGACCGTCTGCCCCGGCATGCCGATCGAACCCAGCACCGAGCCGACATTCAGCAGCCAGGCCGCCGGCTGTCCGAGGAGATGCGGCAACAGGGTCCGCGCCAGGAGCATCGGCGCCAGCAGATTTGTCTGCACCAGCGCCTCGATGTCCGCCGCGCTCTGGTCGTCGAAGCGGGCCAGCGCGTTCACGCCCGCATTGTTGATCAGCACGTCGATGCCGCCGTCGAAGCCCCGGGCCCGGCGTGCGAGGCGCTCCCTGGCGGTGCCGTCGGTGATGTCGCCGGACTCGGTCAGTACGAGCGACCGGTGGCCGGCGGCTCGGGCTTTCTCCGCCACGTCGACGGCCAGCGCATCGAGTCTGGCATCGTCCCGCGCGCTCAGCAGCAGGTGGGCTCCGACCTCAGCCAGCTCGCCGGCCAGTGCCGCGCCGATGCCGCCGGTGGCCCCGGTGAGCAGCACGCGTCGTCCGGTCAGGTTCACGCCACGGCCCTCTCGGCTGCGTCCCCGGCGGCCGGCAGCGAACGGAAGATCCCGGCATAGAGGAGGAAGAACCGGCGGGCGCAGTGACGGACCGCCTCGCGATCCTCGTCTCGCTCGAGCCGGTTCAGGAGCCCCGCGAGGAACTTCACGTGCTCCTGATCCACTTCGCCGTGGGAGATGAGGTAGGAGAAGGCGCTCTCGGGGAGCCCGAGGCTGCGGCCGATGGAGGCCGCGGCCTGGCCGGCGATGGCGATGCTGGTGCCTTCCAGCACGTAGACCATGCCGAAAAAACCCACCGGATTGCCGCGCCCGATCGTGTCCCACGCGTAGCTCACCATCTGCTCCGTCGCGAAGCCCGGCGTGCCGTGACGCACCGCTTCCGGATCGCCGCCGGCCGCAGCGATGTCGTTCAGGATCCACTGCTGGTGGCCGTACTCGTCGTTGATGTAATGGACGATGGCGCCGCGCAGCCACTCGTAGTCGTCGCCGAGACGGCTGCCGCAGGCCATCAGCAGGGGCACCGTGCACTTCACGTGGTGGTAGGCCTCGGTGAGAAACGCGCGGTACTGCGCCATGCTCACCCGGCCCTCGAGCGCATCGCGAATGATCGGAGAACCGAGCAGATAGTCGCGCTCGGCGGCGGTGTGGTCGGCCAGGGCCTGGAAGAAGTCGGTCATGCGTTGATCACCTTTTTGTCGGGCGCCGTGACGCCGTGGATCAGGTCGGTCAGCCGGTGGCCGTAGCGCTCGACCAGGACGTCCCGGCGAAGCCGGCCGTTTGCGGTCAGTTCGCCGGTGTCCGGCCGGAAAGGCGCCTCCGCCGGCAGCCATGCGGACACTCGTGCGTAATCGGGCAGCCGGCGATTCGCGGCATCGATTGCGGCCTGCACCCCCTGCGCGTCCACCCGACCGGCGGGAACGACGACGGCCGCATTGCGGGGCAGCGCTTCGCCCCAGACCAGCACCTGGGCGATGGCGGGCTCGTGCACGAGTTCGCTCTCGACCCACTCGGGCGACACGTTGCGGCCGAACGCGGTGATGAACAGATTCTTCTTGCGGCCCTGCACGTGCAGGAAGCCCCGGTCGTCCAGGCTGCCCAGATCTCCGGTGGCAATCTCCCGGGTGGCGACCTGCGTGCCGGCAATCCCGCTCTCTGCATCGCCCGGCGCGTTCAGATAGCCCTGCATCACCGCGCCCGCGACCAGGATCTCGCCATCGGGCGCGATCCTGACCCGCGCATGGGGCAGCGGCCGCCCCGCGCTGCCGGGGCGGCTGTCGCCGGGGGTGTTCAGCGCCACCACGGAATGACACTCGGAGAGTCCGTAACCCTCGTAGGCAGGCAGCCCGTATGCGTGGGCCTGCTCGAGTTCGGCCGGCGCCACCCGCCCGCCGCCCACCGCGGCGAAGCGCAGCGGACAGTCGGTCCAGGGGTCCGGATCCGCCGTCCGGTTCAGCGCGGCCAGCATCTGCGGCAGCAGGATCACGCTCTCGGCGCCGCTCTGGGCGATCGCGTGGCGCAACTGCAGCGGGTCGAGACCGCTGGAGCCGCTGAGGCCCACCCGCGCCAGCGGCGGCGCATGGATGGCGGCGCCGAGCAGCAGCGGCACGTAGATGCCGGCGATATTTTCCAGCAGGGTTGCCAGCGGCATGACGCAAAGATGACGCCGAACCCCCACCCCCTGCAGGCGACGCGCCAGACTCGCTGCGACCGCTTCCATGCCGGCCCGGTCGAGGCACACCCCGCGGGGACTGCCCGTGCTGCCCGACGTGTAGGTCACCTTGGCGATATCGGTGCGGCCGTTCAGGGCCGTATCCCGGCGGATCGACCGGCGCAGGAGGGTCAGGCCGCCGGCGCCGGCCAGCGGCCGCTGGCGGAAGCCGTGCCCGTCGTCGGTCAACCCCTCCCCGCGCGCCACCAGCATCGCATCGACGCCGGCATCGGCCAGCAGGTGCTCAAGCTGGGTGCGAGTGAAGAACAGCGGGACGGGAACGGCGGTGATGCCGGCCGCCAACATCGCCAGGTCGGCCACGATCCAGTCCGGTCCGTTGTCCGCCATCAGAGCGCAACGGCGGATGCGAGCCGCGCGTAACTGGGAGGCGAGCGCCGTCATGCGCGCCTCCAGCGCCGCGTAACCCAGCACGCCGCCGTCCGATACCACGGCGGCGGCCAGCGGGCGCTCGGCGGCATGGCGGCGCAGAGCGGCCAGCACCGCGCTCATGCGTCCGCCCCGGGGGTCTGCCCCGCGGTTTCGCCTGCTGCCGATCCGAAACCGGACGGCCGCCGCAGGTCCCCGACGATCACCCGCGGATCATGGCGGTAATAGTCTCCCCAGGCGTCCGCCCGTGCGGCCACGCAGGCTTCACGGGCGCTCGCCAGCTCGCAGCCGGCGAGACCGGCCCTCGCCAGCAGCGAGCGCACCGGCCCGGTGGCCGTGAAGCACACCCAGCCGAAGCCCTGCTGCAGCAGAAACGGCACCAGTTCGCGGAACAGGGGCACCACCACCCGCCGGCTTTCGACGGCCAGTTGACCGATCTCCACCACGGCGGTGCGGGGCACCGGGTGGCCTGCAACGGCCGCGATGGCCTCCTCCACGGGCCGCTCCAGATAGTCCTCCAGGTACAGTCGCTCCCGGGATGCCGGCCTCAGCCCGATGACGCCGCGGGCACCGTCTTCCCGGCAGGTAACGCGCAGCAGCCAGGGCATGAACGCCTCGATCCGGGCGCCGAAGTGATGGGCATAGCAATCCCGGATCTCGGCCTCCAGGGCGTGCCGCCCGGGACTGCAAGCCCCGAGCAGATCCAGGCCGACGCCGGAGCACCGCGGCTCGCCGGCAATCACCGGCAGGCTCTCGCGCCTGTCGCCAAGGGGGTGGATCTGTGTCTTCATGCGGCCTCCTCTGCCAGTCGCATCCGTCGGCGCCTTGCCGCCGGCTCGGACCGTTAGAGGGCGCGGCCATGAGAAATCCTTCGCGCTTTTTCCAAGCCCCTGTCCTAACTAAGATTTTCTCCTTCATCGGCAGACCCTGCGGCGGCCTCGCGCCTGCAGTAAACTGCCGCCTCGGCTCCGAACGTCCCCGCTCAGGGAGGAACACTGATGACGACAACGAAACGCATCGCCGGCCTGGCCTGCGTCCTGGCGCTGGCGCTGCCGGCGGCCGTCGCCGTCGCGGCGCCGCAGCCGTGGATGCGCACCGATAACCCCCAGGGTCTGTACGTGCTGCTCTCCGTCGGAGAGGAATGCGCGATACGGCGCACCGAGGCGGACCTGGCCGTGCAGA
The DNA here is from genome assembly GCA_964421805.1 of uncultured Woeseiaceae bacterium. GTDB lineage: Bacteria > Pseudomonadota > Gammaproteobacteria > Steroidobacterales > Woeseiaceae > Lentisalinibacter. Next base: position 998 of record CAYQZN010000021.1, on the reverse strand, counting down.
CGGCGTTCACCCGCCTCGACGTTCCGCGGGCGTCCGGCTGGACCCCCGGCGAGCTGTTCCTGACGGCGGAGGTGGACTGCACCCAGACCACCAATTACCCGGACATCTATCTGTATGTCACCCGGGTGGGCTTCGCGGTGAACTACCAGGAGCAGCCGGCCTACATGATGCAGTACGTCAGGGCCCGCTATGAGAGCTTCGGCATCGACAGCCTCGGCAATATCGATCAGATCCTCACCCAGAGCGTCGAGGCTGCACTGCAGGACTACGAGGCGGCCAACGCCGACCCCGGCGCGGGCGACGAGACCGGGTGAGCGGCCGGGGCTCTTGCCGTCCCGCCCGGGGCGCCGCGTTCGCGCTGCTGCTGGCGGCAGCCGGCGTGGCCGCCGCGCCCTTCGACTACATGCGCAAGAGCGAGCCGAATGCCCTGTACTGCATGGCCAGCGTCGGCGACAACTGCCCCCTGGACGACGCCGCGGTGCAGGCGGTGGTAGACGAGGTCACGCGGCGCTTCAGCCTCAGCCGCCTGCCGACATCGAGCGACCACGAACCGCTGTTCTACGTCGAACTCTATTGCCACCGGCGGGAGGGCGGCGAGACGGTCTATTCGGTGGAGACGGGTTTCGCCGAGTGGGTGGGAAGCGACCGCCAGCACCTCATGAAGTACGCGTACTACCCTTATCGTTCCGTGGGCTACGGCGGCGCCGTCGATATCCGTGAGACCCTGCGGCGGCGCGTCGAGGACGCGCTGGAGGATTACCTGGCGGCAAACTTCCCCGCCGCGGGCGAGGCTCAGTAGCGGCCGTGCTGCTTGAAGATGTAGTTGCTGAGTTCTATGAACTCGTAGTTCATCCGGCTGAGGGTCTTGTGGGCCGAGCGTACGATGGCGCGCATCACCTTGTAGACGATCCCCGGATGGGCGTCGACGAGGCCCTCGAATGCATCCCGCTTCAGGCTGAACACGCGGCTGTCGCAGAGCGCGCGCAGGCCCACCGTGT
>CAYQZN010000020.1:0-20281 GCA_964421805.1 uncultured Woeseiaceae bacterium | reverse complement strand
ACTGCTCCGCGCCGGACGGCACCTCCGCCGGCGGCCACTTCGCGCCCGACGGCGATCCGCACGGATCGCCGGACAGCCCGCCGGGGCAGCACCACGTGGGCGACCTCGGCAACATCGAGGCCAACGAGGAAGGCTATGCCCTCGTGAACGTGGTGGACGCGGAGATGACTCTGGACGACGGGCCGAAGAGCGTGCTCGGCCGCGCCGTCATCGTGCATGCCGGCGCCGACGACTTCGAGACCCAGCCCACCGGCGCTGCGGGTGCCCGACTCGCCTGCGGCGTCATCACCGAGGTGCCGCGAGCGGCCCCGCCCGAGACCGGGTAGGAGGGGATTTATCCCCGATTCATTAGACAAATCGGGCCTGAAGGCCCTCCTACGATCAATCAGCGGGTGTAGCGCAGCACGTAACCCACGAACGGCCCGCTCGGGCACTCCTGCGCGATCTTGGGCGAAGGGTGATGCGTGTAACCCCGCTCCTGCATGGCGCGGGTGAAGCGGGAGGCGTTGCCCCGGCCGGGATCGACGACGATCACCTCGCAATGCTCCCGCGCATGGCGATCGATGAAGCCTGCCAGCGCATCCACGTGCTGCCGCTCGTAGAGCAGATCGCTGCCGACGACGAGATCGAAGGTGCCGAGCCCCGTCTCCTCTTCGTACCAACTCGCGCGATGGAACGGGATGGGCTCGAGCCCGTTCAGCCGCTCGTTCTCCTTCAGGAAGTGACCGGCGGCAGGGTGATAATCCGTGGACGTGACGTCGGCGCCGCGGCCGGCCAGCATCAGGCTGGCCAGCCCGATGCCACAGCCCGCCTCGAGGATGCGCCTGCCCTCGACATCATAGTCCTGCATGAGCGACGCCAGCACCTCGCTGGAGATCCAGACGATGCCGAACAACGGCCATAACGCCGAGGAGATACCCAGCTTCTCGGCCTCGCCGCCTTCGTCGTGGAATTGCTGCACGTCGCGCAGGGTGCGGACGTGGATGTCCCGCTCGCCGAACTCCAGCGTCTGGTAGCGGTAGCGGATCAGGGACATGGCGCCTCCGGGTCGGCCCCGGGGAAGCCGCGGCGAGTACCGCACTCTAGCACTAAACCAGGACGCGGAGATGCGGCTTCCGGAGCAGAGCAGGCGGCGACCCTGGCCGCCGCCTGCGTTCGCGTAGACGAGACTCCGCCGGCGCTCAGAAGCGGAACCGGAGTCCAACCGACGGTACGCTCACCCAGTCGTTCAGACGGTAGCGTTCCCACTCCGCCGTGATCGACCACGCGGAACCGATACGCCAGTCGAATCCGACACCGTACATCCAGTCGGTGCCACTCTCGTTACCGGAGACGCGCCCGGTACCGCCGCTGATGACGCGAACGTCGATGTCCGCCTCCCAGTCGAAGGCCCCGGCGCGGGCGTACAGGGAGAAGCGTTCCGGCACCACCGGCCAGCTCAGTACAGCGGCAGCGAACCAGCCTTTACCGAGGGCCGGATGCACGGCGTAAGTGTCGCCGAGCAGAGCGTCGATCTCCGACGGAGACACCGTCGCGCCGAATTCGCTCATCACCTCCCCGAGCTCTACGTAACCCGCTTCCACGGCCAGCACCGGGTTGAAAGCGAAGCCGCCGTAGACTTTCCAGGCCGTATCGGAATCGTCCACTTCGGGCGTGTTGATGACCCATCCGCGGGCGGCGAGATCGCTCACCAGGTCGGGCTCGTCGTAGTCGGCATCCGCATAGCCGATGCTGCCGCCGGCGTACCAGCCGGTCTGTGCCTGGAGTTCGCCTGCCGGCGACAGCGCGATCAGCGCAGCGAGGCAGGCAAAAGCCCCAAAGCCGGCGCTGCTGCGCCGGGCCCCGACGAGCAGAGCCGTGAAGGCCAGGAGCAGGAGTTCCGGCCAGCCGGACGCACCCGAGCCGCCAACGCCGCGGATGCGAAGATCTACCGTGCCAATCACCTCGGTCACCTCCTCGTCGGTGTCATTGGCCGCCGCCGGGTCGTCGGCATCGCCACTCACCTCGACGTTGAGCGTGAGCGTTCCCGACTCGTCCGGCGCGGTGATGGTCAATTCCGCCGTCACGGTCGTCCCCGCCGCCATCTGGCCGATGCTGCAGATCAGTGCGCCATTCGCGATCTCGCAGTCGCCCTGATCGATGGTGGCCGAGCCGAAGGTGGCACCAGACGGCAGTATCACAGTCACCGTCACACCGGTGTTCGTGCTGGGGCCGTCGTTGTCCACCGTGATGGTGTAGGTGACCGTATCCCCGATCGATGGGGCCTGCGGGACGGAGGTCACATCGACCGCCATATCCGCGGACGGCGGATTCAGGTCGGTGAGCACGGTCGCAGTGTTGTTGCCGGGCACAGGATCCTCCTCTGCCGCCGCCACGACTGCCGTATTGCTCAGCTCCGTGGGCTCGGTGACGGGATCGGGGGTAACGATAATCGTCACCGTCGCGTTCGAACCGTCGGCCAGCGAGCCGAGGCTGCAATCGAGGGCTCCGCCGGTATCCGGGTCACCGCAGCTGCCGCTGCCCGTATCGGCCGATACGAAGGTCACCCCGGCCGGCAGGGTGTCGGTGAGGGTCACAGCAGTCGCACCGGCGGGACCGTTGTTGTCCACGGTAATGGTGTAGACCAGATCACCGGCATCGGAGAAAACCGGATCCGGGCTGGCAACCTTCGTGACTGCCAGATCGGCCTGAGCTGGTCCGGGCGCCACGACGGTCGTCTGGGCTGCCGCGGTGTTATCGGTCCCATCGGGGTCCGCCTGGTCGGCGGTCACACTCACCGTGTTGCCGATGGTCTCCGTCACCTCCACGATCGGGCTGGTGACCACGATGGTCCCGGTGGCCGTGTTACCCGAGGCGAGCGCCCCGAGTTCGCAGCTGACGACGACGGGGCTGCCGCCCGAAGTGCACGGCGTACCCTGCTCGAACGTCGCCGACACCAGCGTCACGTCGGGATCCAGCGTGTCCGAGACGACGACGCCGGTCGCCCCGTCGGGTCCGTTGTTGGTCACACGGACCGCATAGGTCACGTCGTTGCCGGCGGTCACCGGATCCGGGCTGTCGGTCTTCGTGACCGCCAGATCCGCCTGCGGCACCGCCCCGGGGGCGTATTCGTCCATCCCGATGTCTACCCTCGCGAGTCCGTCCAGGTCGCCATCGATCGGTCGGGCGTCACCTTCCCAGTCGAAGTCGGGACGGCCAGAGGCGTTGTTATCGCCGGCATCGATCGTCGGTGAGAACTCGCCCTGCCCCGGATCGCCACCGAGTGGATCGTTCAGTACGGGTGCGTCATCGATATTGCTGCTCGCGGTGAGTTCCGCGCCGGAGACGATGAAGAACGAATCGTTCGTATCCGGGAAGCCATCGGCCGGCAGCGTCGTGATGTCGTTACTGGAGAATTCGACGGTGGCCGGGATGTCGGAGAACGGATCGTTGTTGATGTAGATGTCGTCACCCTGCCCGGCCGCAGTGCCGCCATGGATGATGTTGTTGTAGATCCGCGCGATCCCGCTACTCCCGCCGATCGTCATATAGGCGTTCCCGCCATCGCCGCTCGTCGCATTGTTGTCGACAAGCGTATTGTTGGTGATCGTTGCGAAGCCCTCGTTGGTGCCGGTGTAGAAGCCGCCCCCGGTAAGGGCCTCGTTGCCGGCGAAGCCGGTGTTCACCATGAACAGACCGCTCCAGCCGTCTGCCAGGTGAAGCCCGCCACCCTCGCCGCTCGATGCGACGTTCTGGATGAAACCCGTCAAGGCGAATTCCACGGAACCGGCTGCCAGCCAGGCGCCACCTCCCTCGACGGCCGAACAGCTCTGGAACAGCACATCGAGGATGTTGACGGCGCTTGCCAGGCGGAAGGCGATGTCACCTGGATCGATGCCCTCCACGACCAGGCAGCCGCCCTTGCCGCTCGGGGCATCACTGTTCAGGAAATCCACGTCATCGACGAGGACACCGCCCGCGTAGCCGACGTAGGCTGCGCCGCCGTCCCCGGAAGCGCCGTTGGCGTCGAAGATGACGTCCCGGATCGTGATCTGGAACTCGCTGACGCCCTCTGCACGTATGTACAGCGCGCCACCATTGTTGGCGGCGGAATTACCCTCGTACACGCTGCCGAGGATCTCGACGCCGGCCGATTCGACCAGCACCGCGACGGCGCCGCCGTCATCCGGTGTACCGAGCGCGTTACCTTGCCGGAAGGTCAGGTTGCGGACAGAGACGAGCACCGCTCCGTCTGACGCGGCCGTGGTGTCGATCCGCAGGATCGAGACCGTTGTCCCGCCATCGAGTATACGAGTGTCGGAATCGAATCCGTCGATTGTCAGCGAGAAACCCTCGCTGGCGGCCGCCGTGTAAGTCAGCGGCGTGGCGATGTTATAGACGTTGCCGGTGCAACCCGCGCCCGAACAGACGCCCACGTTGATGATGTCGTTTTCCCCGTTCGCCTGCGCGCTGGTCAGCGCGCTCTGGAATTCTCCGGGGTTAGTGACGTTGAATTCGGCTGCATCGACTGCCGCAGCCGAGCCCAGGCAGGTAACTGCCAGAACCAGCAGTGTACTGATATTTCGCATGGCTCACTCCCTTGCATTTGCATGCTCGGGAAGTCGCCCGCGGCTGGTGTGGATCCTGTTGTCGATGACGCCAGAAATCCAGCGCCGAGCTGTGGAGCGGCTCCCCGCTCCTGTACGACGATTAGCCCACAGATCGGGCGGACTGGCAATTCCGGAAAACCCCGACAGACGGGACTTAATTCACGCGCCCGGCCGCAACAGCCGCTACTGAATACGCTTCTCGTGCCCCTCCCAATAGGGCTCGCGCAGCTCGCGCTTCAGCACCTTCATGGCGCCGGACAGCGGCAGCGGCTCGGCACGGAACTCCACGGACTTCGGCGTCTTGTAACCGGCGATGGAATCCTTCGCATGAGCGATGATGTCGTCCTCCGTCACCTCGGCGCCTTCCCTGGGCACCACGATGGCATGCACCTGCTCGCCCCAAAGGTCGTGGGGGATGCCGATGACCGCCACCTGGGCCACGGCCGGATGGGTGGAGATGGCATTCTCCACCTCGGCCGAGTAGACGTTCTCGCCGCCGGTCACGATCATGTCTTTCACCCGGTCCACCAGGAAGAGGTAGCCCTCGGCGTCCAGGTAGCCGGCGTCGCCGGTGTGGTACCAGCCGTCGCGGAAGGCCTCGGTCGTGGCGTCGGGCTTGTTCCAGTAGCCCTCCATGAAGTTGCCGCCGCGGGCGCAGACCTCGCCCACCTCATTCGGCGGCAGCACGGTGCCCTCGGCGTCCTGGACGCAGAGATCCACGCCCGGCACGGCCCGGCCGACGGAGCGCAGCCGGGGCCCGCCCTTCAGATGATCGTCGGTGGTCAGCATGCACAGGACCGAGGAGCACTCGGTCATGCCGTAGCCCTGCTGGATCTCCAGCTCCGGCAGTATTTTGAGGAGCGTGTCCAGGATGGCCGCCGGCATCGGCGAGGCGCCATAGGTGAGCTGGCGCAGGCTCTTCAGCGCCTCGGGGCGGAACTCCGGATGCTGCAGCATCATGCCGACCATGGTCGGCACCATGGTGGTCTGGGTGACCTGGTGGGCCTCGATCAGCTTCAGCACGGCGCCCGGCTCGAACATGGGCATCGTGACCAGCTTGCTGCCCGAGGTGATGGTGGCCAGGCAGCCGACGATGGAGGCGGCGTGGAAGACGGGCGTCTGCATGAGATTCACCTCGTCCGGCCGCCGTCCCATCACCATGGCCACGTGATAGGTGTTCAGCATCTCCGCTCGCTGGGAGCAGACGACGCCTTTCGGCAGGCCGGTGGTGCCGCCGGTGTACATGAGAACGACGGGATCCGTCTCCTCGGGCTCCGGCGGCAACTCCGGCTCGGAGGCCTCCAGCAGTTCGTCATAGGTGAGGTCGTAGGGCGCCTCGGTCGAGCCGGGCTGACCCACCAGCACGACCTGCTCGACGGGGCAGTCGGCGCCGCCGATCTGGCGGGCCTGGGCCAGCAGCGGCGCGAAGGTGGCATCCACGAACACCACCCGGGTGCCCGAGTCGCGCAGGATGTAGTCCAGCTCTTTTCCGGCGAGGCGCAGGTTCAGGGGATTGATCACGCCGGTACCGAGGAAGGCGGCATGGTAAAGTTCTATGAACTGATGGGAATTCATCGACATGACGGCGTAGCGGTCGCCCTTGCCGATGCCGAGGCGGTTGCGCAGTCCGTGGCCGAGCCGGAACACCCGGTCGGCATGCGTCTCCAGCGTCGCGCTGTAGCCGCCGTCGGCGATCACGTGCCGGTCGCCGTACAGGCGCAGTGCCGGCAGGAATTGCTGGTGGTAGACGAGTTCCTTCACAGTTTATCCCCCATTGTGCTCCCCCATGGAATCCGGACGCAGAGTATACCGATCCCGCCAGCGGCGGTATGGACGCTCGGGCGTCACGGGACCTTACCGCAAAATCGGGTTTTTGGAATCACGGCCAGCCACGGAGACTCCTTAAGATGAAATCGGGAAAACTTTTCGGACTCCTCGTCGCCTCCCTCGCCTGCGCCTCCGCCGGCACCGCAACGGCGGACCAGCGCGACGGCAACCTCTCCGAGCACATGCACGAGCACTGGGAGCGCATCACACAGATCCAGGCCGCACTCATCCGCGGCGATCTGGCCGCCGTACGGGAGCCGGCGGAATACCTGGCCACGCATCCCACGCCGGCGGCGCTGCCCGGCCAGTGGGAAGAGTACGTGGACTCCATGCGCGCGGCGGCACGGGCCGCCTTCGAAGCGAAGGACTTCACCGCCGCGGCCACCGCGACGAGCCTGATGGGCAACGCCTGCGGCAGCTGCCACGTCGACAACGGCATCGACGTGCGCTTCGATATCTCCGACCCGCCGGGTTTCGAGACGGACACGGTCTCCCACATGATCCGCCACCAGTGGGCGGCCGACCGGATGTGGGAAGGCATCGTCGGACCCTCGGAGGTGGCCTGGTCCAGGGGCATCGACGCGCTGCTGGAAGCGCCGCTGACACCGCACGAACTGAAAGGCGGCGGCGATCAGCCGGAGCGGGTGCGGAACATGGCGCGGCGCATCCACCAGCTGGCCGGCAACGGCATGATGGCGAGCGACGGCAACGAGAAGGCCGAGATCTACGCCGAGTTCCTGGCCAACTGCGCCGCCTGCCACACCACCCTGAAATAGGTGCCGGACCGAACTTTTGCAACTTTTGAAACTTGTTTCACCGCCCGACCGGGGCGGTAGGCGCCCTCGAGACGGGTGAGCAGGAAGACCTTCCTGCAGCGGTTCGTCCAGGGTATGGAGCCCTGGGTGTTCCTCCCGGCCGCGGCCGTGGTCATCCTGTTCGTCGTCCTGGGAGCGGTGTGGACCGAAAGCGCCCGCAGCATTTTCGAGGCGCTGCAGAACACCATCGTCGAGAAGCTGGGCTGGTTCTACATCCTCTCGGCCACCACGCTGCTCGGCTTCGTGCTCTGGCTCCTGGTGAGCCCTTACGGCCGGGTTCGCCTGGGCGGCGACGACGCGAAGCCCGAGTTCGGCTATCTCGCCTGGTTCAGCATGCTGCTCGCCGCAGGTATGGGCATCGGCATCGTGTTTTTCGGTGCCGCCGAGCCCGTCCTCCATTATCTGGACCCACCGGGCATGGAAGGCGGCACGCCGGAGGCGCTCAGGGAGGCGATGCGCTTCACCTTCTACCACTGGGGCCTGCATCCCTGGGCGATCTACACGACGCTCGCCCTGCCGCTCGCCTATTTCCACTTCCGCCATAACCTGCCGCTGGCACCCCGCTCACTGCTCTATCCGCTGATAGGCGACCGCATCTACGGCGGCATCGGCCACGCGGTGGACGTGCTGTGCACCGTCGGGACGCTGTTCGGCGTGGCGACCTCGCTCGGGCTGGGCGCCATCCAGGTCAACGCGGGACTGGATCGCCTGTTCGGCCTGCCCCAGGGCATCGGCTCGCAGCTCGCGCTGATCGGCGGTATCACGCTGGTGGCCACCATCAGTGTGGTCTCCGGCCTGAATCGGGGCATCCGCTTCCTGAGCCAGTTCAATATCGGTCTGTCGGCGGCAATCTTCGCCTTCGTGCTGCTGGCCGGACCTACGGTATACATCCTGGAACTGTTCCTCGAGGGGCTCGGCTATTACCTCCAGAAGCTGCCGGCCACCAGCTTCCACACTGAACCGGGGTCTACAGACGGCTGGCATGAGCAGTGGACGCTGTTCTACTGGAGCTGGTGGATTTCCTGGTCGCCGTTCGTCGGCATCTTCGTCGCCCGCATCTCGAAGGGCCGCACGCTGCGCGAGTTCATCCTCACTGCGCTGCTGGTGCCGAGCCTGGGCAGCTTCCTGTGGTTCTCCGCGCTGGGCGGCACCGCGCTGCACATGGAGATATTCGGCAGCGGCGGCGTCACCGAAGCGGTGCAGGAGAACGAGGCCTTCGCGCTGTTCGCCGTGCTGGAGGCCCTGCCCTGGCACGAGGTCACCTGGGCTGCAGCGACGCTGCTGGTGATCGTGTTCTTCGTCACTTCGTCGGACTCCGGGTCCTTCGTGGACGACATGGTGACCTCGGGCGGCCACCCGAATCCGCCGAAGGCGCAGCGAGTGTTCTGGGCGGTCTCGGAGGGCACGGTCGCGGCGGTACTGCTCTATGCCGGCGGGCTGACGGCGCTGCGCACCGCGTCACTCACTACGGGCATCCCCATCGCCATCTTCCTGCTGGTAGCCGCCTACGGGTTGCAGCGGGCACTGCGGGCAGAGGAGTAGGTGCCGGACCGAACTTTTGCAACTTTCTGAAGTTGTTTGGCGTTTTGGCGCAGAAGAAAGAGATATCGGGGCGGCAGAGCTGGCGCCAACGTACTAGCTTTGCCGGGCAGCGACCGAGGATGCCCGATGACTCGACCACGGCGACTTCACGTGCCCGGCAGCCTGTACCACGTCATCCTGCGGGGCAACAACCGGCAGGAGATCTTCTTCTCGCCCGCGGACCGGATATACCTCGATCAGCTGGTCGGCCGAGCCACCGAAAGCCTCGAGGCGGAGGTCCACGCCTATTGCTGGATGCCCAACCATATCCACATGGCGATCAGGGTGGGCGAGGCGCCGCTCGGCCGACTCATGCAATGGATCGCATCGCGATACGCCTTCCGCGTGAACCGCCAGCGCGAGGCGACGGGCCATCTCTTCGAGCGCCGTTACCGTGCGCTGCTGGTGGACGTGGATGCGTACGCGCTGCAGCTGGTCCGCTATATCCACTTGAACCCGGTCAAGGCCGGCCTCGTCTCGGATCCCGCGGACTATCCCTGGAGCAGCCACGGTCACTATCTCGGCGGGGATGCGCCACCCTGGTTGCGGACCGACTGGATACTCGGGATGTTCGGCCGCCGCCGAATCCGGGCTCGCGCCGCTTATCGGCGCTTTGTCGGCGACGATCCCGACGCGGAGCTGCCGGAGGAACTCGTCGCGGGCGACCCGGAAGACGAACGGCTGACCGGCGCGGATCGGCTGCTGTCGGAGCCGAACGACATGGTCGACGCCAGGCCCGCTGACGGCGATCTCGACAGCTTGATCGCCGCCGCCGCTGAACGGCACGGCTGCGAGGTGGCCGCGATCACGGGACCCAGCCGGGAGCGCCGCCTCGTGCGCGTGCGCCGGGAGATCGCCCGGCAGGCGAGGGACTGCGGCGTCGCCAGCGTCGCGGAGATCGCCCGACGGCTCAATCGGTCGGACACGGCCGTCGCCCGGCTCCTGAGGGGCTGAGCGCCCGGCAACAAGTTGGAAAAGTTGGAAAAGTTCGGTCCGGCACCTGAAAGCGTTTCGGTTTGCCGTAATCGCCAGGCCCGCCGTTATCCTCTAGTGTGTCAACTTGAGTTGGCATAACTATTGTCATGCTTAACTGACATTCGGGGTATACAGGCAAACGGATGCTGAGCATTCCACTCTCCCGCCCGGCGGAGCCGGGCGCAGACGCAGCGGCGCCCAAGGCCATGATCGGCCCGAACGCGGTGCTGCAAACTCTGCGCGCCATCGCCGAGCTGGAGGGCACGACCTGCTACGAGGCGGTCGCTCGGGGCGCCGCGCTCCCCGCCACCGATCCCGAGCACATGATCCCCGAGGCGCGGTTCGTCCGACTGGTCCAGAGCCTGCGGCGCACGCTCCCGTGGGCACGCTCCGAGGCCGTGCTGCACCGGGCCGGCGAATATACTGCCGACTACGTCGCCGCCAACCGCATTCCGCGGTTCTTCCGGCGGCTGCTGCGCGCGCTGCCGCCCCGGCTGGCCCTGCCACTGCTGCTGGCCGCATTCCGCCGCCACGCCTGGACGTTCGCCGGCGGCGGCCGCTTCGACACCGCCGGCGACTACCCTGCCGACATCATCCTCAAAGGCTGCCCGACCTGCCGTAACGCCCCGGAGGCGACGGCGGCCGGCGCCTACTACGAAGCGGCCTTCCAGGGCCTGCTGCGCCTCGCGGCAGACAACGTCCGCGTCCACGAGACGGCCTGCGAGGCATGCGGCGATGACTGCTGCCGCTTTTCCATCGAGATCGAGGGCGCCAGCGCCCGCGGAGAGTAACCATGCGTATCGTGCTGATTCACCCCAACTACCACTCCGGCGGCGCCGAGATCGCCGGCAACTGGCCGCCCGCGTGGGTCGCCTACCTGGCCGGGGCGCTGAAGAAGCACGGCTACACCGACATCCACTTCATCGACGCCATGACCGGACACCTCGACGACGAGGCACTCCGCGCCCGTCTGGCACAGATCGGATCGGCCGATATCGTCGGTTGTACCTGCATTACCCCGAGCATCTATCAGGCCGAGAAAACCCTCGAGGTCGCCCGATCCGTCTTCCCCGATGCCGTCACCGTGCTCGGCGGCATCCACGCCACCTTCATGTACGAGCAGGTGCTGAAGGAAGCCCCGCACATCGACGTCATCGCCCGCGGCGAGGGCGAGGAAGTGCTGGTGAACCTGGTCCAGGCCGTCGAGAACGGCTCCCTGGAGCGCGACCGGCGCAGCATCCGCGGTATCGCCTTCGTCGACGGCGACGAGATCGTCGCCACACCGGCCCACCCGCCGATCAAGAGGCTGGACGACCTGCAGCCGGACTGGAGCCTGCTCGAGTGGGACGACTACATCTACCTGCCGCTGGGCAAGCGGGTCGCCATCCCGAACTTCGCCCGCGGCTGCCCGTTCACCTGCTCGTTCTGCTCCCAGTGGAAGTTCTGGCGCTCCTACCGCATGCGCTCGCCGAAGAATTTCGTCGACGAGATCGAGACGCTCGTGCGCGACCACGACATCGGCTTCTTCATCCTCGCGGACGAGGAACCCACCATCAACCGACAGAAGTTCATCGACCTCTGCCAGGAACTGATCGACCGCGACCTGGGCATCGAGTGGGGCATCAACACCCGGGTCACCGACATCCTGCGTGACGAGGACATGCTGCCCCTGTACCGCAAGGCCGGTCTGGTGCACGTCTCCCTCGGCACGGAGGCCTCGGCCCAGCTGAACCTGGAGCGCTTCCGCAAGGAGACCACCGTCGCCGAGAACAAGCGCGCCATCAAACTGCTGCGCGACAACGGCATGGTGGCCGAGGCCCAGTTCATCATCGGGCTGGAGAATGAGACCGCAGAGAGCATCGAGGACACCTACAAGTGGGCCATGGACTGGGACTGCGACATGGCCAACTGGATCATGTACACGCCCTGGCCGTTCTCGGATCTCTTCGAGGAACTCGGCGACAAGGTGGAGGTGCGCGACTACGCCCGCTACAACTTCGTCACCCCCATCATGAAGCCGGAGGCGATGACCCGCAGCGAGGTCTTCAACGGCGTCATGAAGAACTACCGCCGTTTCTACATGCGGAAGAGCCTGTTCAGCTATCCCTGGCTGAAGGACAAGTACAAAAGAAAATACATGCTCGGCTGCCTGAAGGCGGCGATGAAGTCCGGCTTCGAACGCCGCTTCTACGACCTCGGCCGCATCAACTACCGGGGCCAGAAGGAAATCGACTTCAAGTTCGACGAGTCCCGGGTGCTCACGAAGGAAGAACTCGCGCTCGCCGAGAGCAGCCGCCAGCGGGTGGGCAGCAGCTACCAGACGAAAGGCGCCACGGCGCTGGCCTGCGGCGGCGGATCCGCGACGAATGGCAGCAATGGTCGCAACGGCAGGGGAGTCGAGCCGCTGACCGCCGAGGTGCTCACCTATTCGCCGAAGGAAGACGAGATCGTGGATCCGGCCGCGGTGCTGGGCGAGGCACCGATCGACGAGTTCTTCGATCCCCGCGGCTTCGCAAAGCAGCGGTCACGGGCGAAACGACTCTCCGCCGTGAAGTAGGTGCCGGACCGAACTTTTACAACTTTCGCAACTTGTTGAGGTCACGGCGGCTACAGCCCCGTGGGGCGGCCGGCTACAACTCCAGCGTCACCCGCTTCACGCCCCGCTCCTCCAGCTTCGGCGCAATGCGGAAACCGAGCGCCTTGCAGATGTGCAGCATCACCTTGTTATCGTTCAGCACGTCGCCGCCGAGCTCCCGGATGCCGATGCCGCGGGCGTAGTCGATCAGCCGCTCCATCAGGTACACGCCGAGTCCCTGCCCGGTCATGTCGTGGTGCACGATGATGGCAAAGTCGGCGTGCTCCCTGTCCGGGTCTGCGAACAGGCGGGCCACTCCGTGAATGCGAGTCTTCCCGGCGATGCCCGGCTCGGTCAGCACGAGCGCCATCTCACGGTCGTAGTCCAGCTGGGTGAAGCGCGCAGCCATCATGTGCGTGAGCACCTTGATCGGCGCATGGAACCGCAGCCGGAGTTCCTCCTCGTTCAGGGTCTCGAAGACCCGGTGCAGCGACGGCTCGTCCTCGGGCATGATCGGGCGCAGCAGCAGCTTGCGGCCGTCCGAGAGTTCCAGCTCCTCCTCCAGCGACTTCGGATACGGCAGAATGGCCAGGCGGTCGCGCGCATCGCGCTCGGCCCGCTGCAGCCGCACGCGCGCATCCAGCGCCACGGCGCCTTCCGCGTCGGCCAGCAGCGGGTTGATGTCCAGCTCCGCGATCTCCGCGAAGTCCGCCACCAGCTGGGCGACCTGCAGGATCACCGTACCGATCGCCTCCAGATTGGCGGCCGCATGATTGCGGTACCCGCACAAGAGCCGCCAGATCCGCGTGCGCTCCATGACGCGCTTGGCCAGCCGCATGTTCATCGGCGGCAGACCAATGGCCGTATCGGCGATGGTCTCGGCCGCGACGCCGCCGTGGCCGAACAGGATCACCGGCCCGAACTGCTCGTCCTCCGTCGCGCCCACCAGCAATTCGAAGGCATCGGGCCGCGACACCATGGGCTCCACCACGAATCCGTCCACCCGCGCCTCCGGCCGCTGCGACTCCACCCGCCGCAGCATCGAGCGGGCGGCCTCCAGCACCGCCGTCTCCCCTTCCAGGTCGAGCGCGACGCCGTCCACGTCGCTCTTGTGCAGGATGTCGGGCGACTGGATCTTCAGCACGACCGCGCCGCCCAGTTCCGCCGCCCGAGCCGCCGCTTCCTCGGGCGTCGCCACGCTCACGGCTTCCACCACCGGGATGTCGTAGGCGCGCAGCAGCGCCTTCGCCTCGACCTCCGGCAACCACTCCCGGCCTTCGGCCAGGGCCGCATCGATGATCTTCCGCGCCGCCTCCGTATCCTGGGTGAAGCGCCGCGGCACGCTCGGCGGCGTCTCCATCAGCGAGCGCTGGTTGCGGTCGTAGTTGACCAGGTACATGAAGCCCTTCACCGCCCGCTCGGGCGTCGAGAACGTCGGGATGCCGGCCTCGGCGCAGATCTCCCGCGGTTCTCCGGCCGATACCTCGCCCACGAAGCTGGTCAGGAGCAGCGGCCGGTCATGCTTCTCCCAGGTCGAGGCGACCCGCTCCGCGACGTCCCGACCGGAGATCACGGCCGTGGGACAATTCAGCACCAGGGTCGCGTCGACCCCCGGCTCCTTCAGCACGATATCCAGCGCCCGGCTGTAGCGCTCACCGTCCGCATCGCCGATCACGTCCACCGGGTTGCCCCGCGACCAGGTGGCCGGCAGCACCTCGTCCAGCGCCGCCAGCGACTCCTCGGACAACTCGGCCAGCTCGCCGCCCTGCCCGATCAGCTCGTCGGTCGCCATCACCCCGACCCCGCCCCCGTTGGTGACGATGCAGAGTCTCTCGCCGCGCACCCGCTGCACCCGGCTCAGGATCTCGGTGGCGCCGAAAAGCTCGCTGAGCTCGTCGACCCGCAACAGTCCCGCGCGGCGGAAAGCGGCATCGTAGACATCGTCGGAACCCGCCAACGCGCCCGTGTGACTGGCCGCTGCCTTCGCACTGGCCTCGTAGCGCCCGGCCTTCACGACGATGACCGGCTTCATGCGCGCCGCCGCCCGGGCCGCCGACATGAACTTGCGTGCGTGGGAGATGGCCTCGACGTAGAGGAGGATGGCGCTGGTGTCTTTCTGATTGGCCAGGTAATCCAGCATGTCACCGAAGTCGACGTCGGCCGCACCGCCCAGCGACACCAGATGCGAGAAGCCGATGCCGCGGGCCTGGGCCCAGTCGATCACGGAGGTCACCACCGCCCCGGACTGGGTGACGAAGGCGAGCTTGCCGGGCTCCGGCCGCAGGTGGGCGAAGCTCGCATTCAGGCCATGGCCGGGCACGACGGCGCCCAGGCAGTTGGGCCCGAGCACGCGCAGCAGGTGGGGCCGCGCAGCGTCCAGCATGCGTTGCTGCAGCTCGCGCCCCTCCTCGCCCAGCTCGCCGAACCCGGCCGTGATCACGATGGCCGCACGGGTCCCCGCGCGGCCGAGTTCCTCCACGATCCCCGGCACGGTGTCCGGCGGTGTGGCGATCACCGCGAGGTCCGGCGGCTCCGGCAGATCGGCAACGCCGGACCACGCTTTCTGCTCCAGGACGCGATCCCGATTGGGATTGACGAAATGCACCGGCCCCTCGAAGCCCGAGCCGAGGAGATTGCGAGCAATGACATGCCCTATCTTGCCTTCCTCGCCGCTGGCGCCGATCAGCGCGACGGAACGCGGCTCGAAAAGGTAGTCGAGGTTGCGGATGGTCACGGCTACATCCTGAAGCCATAGGCCTGATGCCAATGGTAACCGCTGGACGGCAGGAAATCCGGTGCCGGTGAGCCGGATAGGCGCAACTGCGTATTGATGTTGCCAAAGCGCCGACGGACGATGAAACCGTCAAGGGAGATGACGCATGCCCTGGCCCGTCATCCACAAGCAGCTCGAAGGGCGGCAGCCACCGCCGATCGTCACGGACTACGATGCAGAGCGCCGGTCTTTCTCCTGGTGCGAGGCCTGTGACGCGTTGCACGGCTTGCCCGGCGGCGGTGTCAACATCGCCTGCGAATGCCTGGACCGGCACGTGGCCGAGGGCCACGGCGAGCGCACCGCGCTGCGCTTCATCGGGCGCGACTGGCAGCGCACCGACTACACCTACGCCGAACTCCGCGACCTGAGCCACCGCTTCGCGGCAGGACTCGACGCGCTGGGCGTCCGCCGCGGCGACGCGGTGTTCTCGCTGCTCGGCCGCTGCCCGGAACTCTATGTCACAGTGCTCGGTACCCTGCAGGGCGGCCGGGTCTTCTGCCCGCTGTTCTCGGCCTTCGGGCCCGAGCCGGTGCACTCGCGGCTCAGCCGCGGCAACGGCCGCGTGCTGGTCACCACCGAGCGTCTCTACCGGCGCAAGGTCGCGCCCGTGCGCGGCGACCTGCCGGACCTGGAGCACGTGATCCTCATCGACGCGGGTGAGGAAGCGCCGGAGGGCACCACGTCCCTCGCCGCCTTCATGCCGGAAGGCGCAGTCAGCCACCGCACCGAACTCACCGACCCGGACGAGGTGGCCCTGCTGCACTTCACCAGCGGCACCACCGGACCGCCCAAGGGCGCGCTGCACGTGCACGGTGCGGTGGCCGCCCATCACGTCACCGGCCGCTACGCCCTCGACTTCCACCCGGGCGATATCTACTGGTGCACCGCCGACCCGGGCTGGGTGACCGGCATCTCCTACGGCGTCATCTCGCCGCTGACCAACGGCGTCACGGTGATCGTCGACGAGGAGGAGCTGGAACCGGCCCGCTGGTACCGCATCATCGAGGAGGAGCGGGTCGCCGTCTGGTACACCGCGCCCACGGCCATCCGCATCCTCATGCGCTACGGCGAGGAGCCGATGGCGGGCCGGGACCTCTCCTCGCTGCGTCACCTGGCCAGCGTGGGCGAGCCCCTGAACCCGGAGGCGGTGATCTGGAGCCGGGACACCTTCGGCACGCCCTTCCATGACAACTGGTGGCAGACCGAGACCGGCGGCATCATGATCGCCAACCTGCCCTGCCTGGACATCCGGCCCGGTTCCATGGGCAGGCCGCTGCCCGGCATCGAGGCCGCCATCGTGCAGCGGGAGGAAGGCGGCGGCGTCACGGTCGTCGAGGAACCCGACACCGAGGGCGAGCTGGCCCTGCGCAAGGGCTGGCCGTCCATGTTCCGCGGCTATCTCGGTCAGCGCGAGCGCTACGAGCGCTCCTTCGCCGACGGCTGGTATCTCAGCGGCGATCTCGCCCGGAAGGATGCGGACGGCTATTACTGGTTCGTGGGCCGCGGCGACGACGTGATCAAGTCCGCCGGCCACCTCATCAGCCCCTTCGAAGTGGAGAGCGCGCTGATGGAGCACCCCGCCGTCTCCGAGGCGGCGGTGATTGGTATTCCGGACCAGATCGCGATGGAGGTGGTGAAGGCCTTCGTGCGCCTCGCACCGGGCCGCGAGGCCGACGATGCGCTGATGCGCGAGCTGCTCGGCTTTGCCCGCAGGCGCCTCGGCGCGGCGGTGGCGCCCCGCTCCATCGAGGTGAAGGAGATGATCCCGAAGACCCGCAGCGGCAAGATCATGCGCCGCCTGCTGAAGGCCCGCGAGCTGGGGCTGCCCGAGGGCGACACTTCGACGCTGGAAGCCGATGACTGAACCTGGCACTGAAGCGATGAACGGACCGCCTGCACCCAGCCGGGACGAGGCGCTGGCCCTGCTCCGGCAGATGATCCGCATCCGGCGTTTCGAGGAGCGTGCGGCGGAGCTCTATACCGAGACGAAGATCCGCGGCTTCCTCCACCTCTACGACGGCGAGGAGGCCGTTGCCGTGGGCGTGATGCCGAATCTGCGCGCAGAAGATGCCATCATCGCCACCTATCGGGAACACGGCCACGCCATCGCCCGGGGCGTCTCCATGGACGGGGTAATGGCGGAGCTCTACGGTCTCCGGGAAGGCGTCAGCCGCGGCCGCGGCGGCTCGATGCATCTGTACAGCGCGGCGGAGCGGCTGTACGGCGGCAACGCCATCGTCGGCGGCGGCCTGCCGCTGGCGGTGGGGCTCGGCCTCGCCGACCGCATGCGCGGACGCGACTCCATCAGCGCGTGCTTCTTCGGCGAGGGCGCGGTGGCGGAAGGCGAGTTTCACGAGTCCATGAACCTGGCCGCGCTGTGGCAGCTGCCCGTGCTGTTCGTCTGCGAGAACAACCTCTACGCGATGGGCACGGCGCTCGCGCGCTCCGAATCCGTGCAGGACATCGCGGCGAAGGCCGCCTGCTACGGCCTGCCGGCCGAGACCGTGGACGGTATGGACGTGGAGGCCGTGCTCGCCGCCTCGGGGGCGGCCGCCGGGCACGTGCGCTCGGGCGCGGGCCCCTACTTCATGGAATGCCGCACCTACCGCTTCCGGCCCCACTCCATGTTCGACCCCCAGCTCTACCGCGACAAATCCGAGGTGGAGAGCTGGCGGGAGCGCTGCCCCATCACCACCTATGCGGCGAAACTGAGGGAGCGGGGCCACCTGGACGACGACACGCTGAAGCGCATCGAACGGGAGGTGGCGCAGGAGGTGGAGGCGGCGGTGGCCTTCGCCGAACAGGGCACTCTGGAGCCGGTGGAGCAGCTGACCGATGACGTCTACGCGAGCCTCTGAGCAGTGAAAGCGGAGCAGTGAAAGCGCAGCGATGAACGAGCAGTGATGAACGGGACGCGGAAGATCACCTACCGGGAAGCCGTCCGCGAGGCCATCTGCGAGGCGCTGCTGGCCGACGAGCGGGTGTTCCTCATGGGCGAGGACGTGGGCCGCTACGGCGGCTGCTACGCGGTCAGCAAGGGGCTGCTGGAGGAGTTCGGCGAGGAGCGCATCCGCGATACGCCGCTGTCGGAGTCCGCCTTCGTGGGCGCCGGCATCGGTGCCGCGCTCGGCGGCATGCGGCCCATCGTCGAGATCATGACCGTCAACTTCAGCCTGCTGGCCCTGGACCAGATCGTGAACAATGCGGCCACCATCCGCCACATGTCCGGCGGCCAGTTCGAGATCCCGCTGGTGATCCGCATGGCCACCGGCGCCGGCCGCCAGCTCGCCGCCCAGCACTCCCATAGCCTTGAGGGCTGGTACGCCCACATCCCGGGCCTGCGCATCGTCACGCCGGCCACCCTGGAGGACGCCCGCGGCATGCTGGCGACGGCACTCGCCTGTCCGGACCCGGTGCTGATCTTCGAGAACGCGAACCTCTACAACCGGGAGGGCGAGATCCCGGCGGACGCCGGTGCCACCGACATCGACCGGGCCGCCGTCCGGCGCCAGGGCGACGACGTCGCCCTCATCACCTACGGCGGCAGCCTGTACAAGACGCTGGAGGCCGCCGACACCCTGGCCGGGCAGGGTCTCGAGGCGACGGTGGTGGATCTGCGCACCCTGCGGCCCCTGGACGACGAGACCATCATGGCCGCCGTGCGGCGCACCCGCCGGGCGGTGGTCGTGGACGAGGGCTGGCGCACCGGCAGCCTGGCCGCCGAGGTGGGCATGCGCATCATGGAACAGGCCTTCTTCGACCTGGATGCGCCCGTCGCGCGGGTCTGCTCCGAGGAAGTGCCCATCCCCTATCCCAAACACCTGGAGGACGCCGCCATCCCCCAGCCGGACAAGATCGTCGCGGCGGCGCGGAGGTTGACGGGCAATGGGTGAGTTCCGCATGCCTTCGCTCGGCGCGGACATGGAGAAGGGCGTGCTGACGTCCTGGGAGGTCTCTCCCGGCGACGAGATCCGGCGCGGCGACGTCATCGCCGTGGTGGAGACGGACAAGGGCGCCATCGACGTCGAGTGCCACGAGACCGGCACGGTGCGGGAGTTCCTGGTGGAGCCGGGCACCGAGGCCGCCGTCGGCACGCCGCTGGCCGTCATCGACGTTCCTGGCGAGGAGCCGGCGGGCGGGAAGCCGGCGGCGGCGGCACCGGCATCCCGGCGCGTACCCATCTCCCCCGCGGCCCGCCGCCGCGCCGGGGAACTGGGCATCGACCCGGCCACCGTTAGCGGCACCGGCATGCAGGGCAGCGTGACCGTGGAGGACGTCGAGCAGGCGGCGGGCGGGAAGCCGGCCGAAGAGGAGACCTCCGACGCCGAACCCATGCGCCGGGCGATTGCGAGCGCGATGACCCTGGCGAATCGGGAGATACCCCACTACTACCTCGGCAGCACCATCGACTTCGAGGCCGCGGCCGGCTGGCTGGACGATTACAACCGGGACCGGGCGCCGGATGCGCAGGTGATTCTGCCGGCGCTGCTGCTGAAAGCGGTCGCCGTCTCCGTCCTGGAGGTACCGGAACTCAACGGCCGCTGGAAAGACGGCGCCTTCGCCGCGGCCGGTTCAGTGGATCTGGGGGTGGCCATCGCGCTGCGCCACGGCGCCGGCCTGGTCGCGCCGGCCATCGCCGCGGCCGAAACCCTGCCGGTGACGGAACTCATGCGCCACTTCCGCGAACTGGTCGTGCGCGCACGCACGGGCCGGCTGCGCAGCTCCGAGGTCACCGCCGGCACCATCACCGTGACCAGCCTGGGCGACCGGAGCGTGGACTGGGTGTATCCCATCATCCAGCCGCCCCAGGTGGCCATGGTAGGCTTCGGTCAGATGACGAGGCGCCCCTGGGTGGAGGGCGAGGCCGTCGTCGCCCGCCGGGTGATCACCGCGACGCTGGCCGGCGATCACCGGGTCAGCGACGGCCGCCGGGGCGCAGTCTTTCTGGAGAAGCTCGCCGAATGCCTGCAGACGCCGGAGCAGCTATGAACGAGACGGAACTCCGTGCAAAGATCCTCGGGGTGCTGACAGGCATCGCGCCGGAAGCCGCTGAGGTGGACCTGGATCCGATGGTCGGCTTCCGCGACCAGCTCGACTTCGACTCCATGGACTTCCTGAACTTCGCCATCGGCCTGCACGAGGAACT
>CAYQZN010000019.1:0-20461 GCA_964421805.1 uncultured Woeseiaceae bacterium | reverse complement strand
GGCGACGACGCGCCGGAAAAAGCGCTCGGTGAAGTCGCGGTCGAGGAACATCATTCCGCTCCCGCCAGACCTGGCGCGACGTCCCGGGCCTCGGCGGCGTGGGTTGCCGCCGTGTCGAAGATCCGCTTTTCCAGGGCCACCCAGTCACGCAGATAGGCGGGCGGCGAGGGCCGCTCCGCTCCCGGGCGCACCGCGGTGACGACGTCGGCGGCGGGCACCCATTCGCCCCGGCCGCGCATCGCGGCCCGCGTCGTGCCGACCGCCACGCACCGGTCCGAGGCGTCGATGAACGCATGTTCCAGGAAGAACCACCGATGGTCCCAGTACAGCAGCCGCGTGCGCACCCGGTAGAGCTGAAACACCCGCAGCGAATGGCGGAAACGCACCACGCCGCCGCCGAGCAGTGCGGCCCAGCCGTACTGACGCATGGCGGCGACGACGCCCATGCGGGTCATCCACTCGGTACGCGCCACATCCATGATCTGCAGATAACGGCCGTTGTTCATGTGGCCGAAGGCATCCAGATCGTTGAACCAGACGCGGAATCGGCTCTCGGCCGGCTCCTCGTGGTGTATCCCTGCCCCGAGCAGGCCGTAGACGTAGGCCCGCAGCAGACGGAAGTAGAGGTTCATTGTTCGTTTTCCTCCGATCTCTGTGGCTGTCCGCCATCGGGCGGACGCCGTTCATGACTTCCCTGTACAGAGAGATCGGAAAAAGGACGAAAAACCCGCCAAACGGGAAAGGGCGGGGATGGGTCAGCCGTCGAGGCGGGCCTGCACCTCGGCGTGGAACTCGGCCAGAGCGGCCTCGGCGGTACCCAGCGTCAGCTCGGTGACGGCGCCGGTGGCGAGTCCCTGCTGGCCGAGCCGCGCGGCGCGGAAGTCCTCCGCCGCGAAGACGCCGCCGTCGAGCAGCTCGAAACTGCGGGCCCAGTGCTCCTCGGTCTGCTCGTCTGCCGGCGGCTCGGGGATGAGCATGAAGTCTTCCACCAGCGTGCGGTCCACGGCCCGGGGATAGAGCAGCATGACGTTCACGTAGTCCGGGCTGACGATGATCACCGCGCCGGGGAACAGGCTGTAGGAGAAGGTAACGTAGTGACGGAGGTGAGCCAGAGAATCCAGATCGGCGGCGCGCAGGAATTCCTCCCGGCCGACGGCGCTGCGGAAGTGGGGCCCCACCCGGTCGCCCGCCGTTACGGAGTCGGCGAAGAACGGCGCGATGGTGTCCTTGTGCAGGCGCTGCACGTGATAGGACTCCAGGAACGCGTCCATGATCAGTTTCCAGTTGCCCGCCACGTCGTGGGTGCGACGGCGGTACAGATGCATGTCGGTCAGGCCCAGCGCATGGAAGTCTGCGGGCAGTTCGCCGAGGAAGGCGTCGAAGTCGGGCGCGGCGCCATCCAGTGCAGTCCAGACGAGTCCGCCGGCCTCGTGGCAGGGCAGGGCCGACAGGCCATATTGCCGCTTGTCCATACCCGGGAAAGTATCCGGCCGCGGCAGCCCGCGCAGGCTGCCATCCAGGTTGTAGGTCCAGGCGTGATAGGGGCAGACGAGGGCGCCGGTGCGGCAGGCTTCGTCGCCCTCCACGAGCCGGGTACCCCGGTGGCGGCAGACGTTCAGGAACACATGCGCCCGGCCGTCGCGGTCCCGGGTGACGAGCAGCGGTACGCCGTGGCCGTCGTGGGTCACCGCGTGGCCGGGCGTCGGCAGCAGGGCCGACGGTGCCAGCGGCACCGGCAGCCGCCGGAACAGCGCGGAGCGCTCGGCCTCGAAACGGGCCGGGTCCAGGTAGACCCGCGCCGGGATATGCTGCATCCCGGTACCGGCAGCGATGCCGCATCCGGCCGACTCGACCAGCTCGGCCACGAGCCGTCTCAGCGCGGGCGTCAGCGTCCCGCTGCCTGTCCCTGCGATGTCTGCCGTGTCGCTGGCCAAGTGCATCCCCCTCCGGCCGAAAGCTTAGCATCGTTCCGCGCCGGGAACAGACGGCGCGATGGTCCATAATGTCGGCCGACAGGACGGAGCGGGAGGTTCAATGGGCGCGAGACCGCGGGTCGTCGTGATCGGTGCGGGCATGGGCGGCCTGGCGGCGGCCCTTGAGCTCGCGTCTGCCGGCGCGGCGGTGACCGTGCTGGAGCGCCATGGCGTGCCCGGCGGGAAGATGCGCGAGGTGCGCGTCGGCGGCACGGGGATCGACTCGGGCCCGACCGTATTCACGATGCGCCGGGTCTTCGACGAGCTGTTCGCTGCCGCCGGGCAGCGGCTCGACGATCACCTGCAGCTCGACGCCGCGGATCTGCTGGCCCGGCATGCCTGGCTGGACGGCAGCCGGCTCGACCTGTACGCGGACGTGGAGCGTTCCGCCGCCGCCATCGGCGAGCTGACCGGCGCCGCGGAGGCCGAGGCCTACCGCCGCTTCGCCCGTCATTCCCGGCGCGTGTTCGAGACCCTGGACGAGCCGTTTATGCGGGCCGAGCGCCCGGGCGTCTTCGGCCTCACCCGGAAGCTCGGCCTGCGCAGGCTGCCCGACCTGCTGGCGATCAACGCGTTCCGCTCGCTTTGGGCGGAGCTGGGCCGTCATTTCACGGATCCCCGGCTGCGTCAATTGTTCGGCCGCTATTCCACCTACTGCGGCTCGTCCCCGTTCCGTGCCCCGGCGACGCTGATGCTGATCGCCCACGCCGAGAGCGCGGGCGTCTGGGTGGTGCGCGGCGGTATGCAGCGGCTCGCCGAGGCACTCGCCGGGACGGCGGAGGGCGCGGGCGCGGAGCTGCGCTACGGCTGTCACGTGTCGCGTCTGCTCACCGGTGGCGACGGCAGGGCCGCGGGCGTGGAGCTCGACGGCGGCGAGTGCGTCGCGGCGGACGTGGTGGTGTTCAATGGTGACGCTGCCGCGCTGGCCGGCGGACTGCTGGGCGACGAGGCACGCGGGGCCGTCCCCGGCCGCGTCGCGCCACCGGCCTCGCTGTCCGCGCTGACGCTTTCGGCACGGGCGCGGGCGAGCGGGTTTCCACTCGCCTATCACACGGTATTCTTCGGCGACGACTATCCTGACGAGTTCGACAGCATCTTCGCACGCCGCGCGATGACGAAGACGCCCACCGTCTACGTCTGCGCGCAGGATCGGGCGCCGGGCGCGCGGCCCGGCGACGGCGAGGAGCGCATCTTCTGCCTCGCCAATGCGGCCCCCGGCGACATGGATGCGGCCACCGTGGCCCGCTACCGCGATCGGCTCCTCGCCACACTCGAACGCCACGGGCTGGCTCTGGAGCCGGCGCACGATGCCATGCTGACGACCGCGCCGCCCGATTTCGGGGCGCTGTTCCCCGCGACCGGCGGCGCCCTGTACGGGCGGCCCACCCACGGCTGGCGCTCGTCGTTCCTGCGACCCGGCTCCCGCTCCCGGTTGCGCGGACTCTATCTTGCGGGCGGCAGCGTGCACCCGGGTCCGGGTGTGCCCATGGCCGCACTGTCCGGGCGGCTCGCAGCCGCCAGCGTGCGGGCGGATCTCGGCCTGGACGGCGCCTGAACGGGGCGACCCGGCCGGTGTCCCTTTTGACACGGCCCCGAGTCGGGCTGTTACTCTGCGCGCCTGTTGCCGCGGCATCGACGGTGCCGCGCTTGCCTGATGAAACAAGGAGCGTACCGACGCCATGTCTATGAAGTCTCAGAATTTTCTACGTCCGCTGAACCTCCTCCGCGCTGCCGGAACCGCCGCCGTGCTGGTGTTCGGTGTGGTGAGTGTCAGCGCCCAGCAGATGCCGGAGGGGCATCCGGGCGGCATGATGGCGCCGAAATCCCAGGGCCAGGGCAACGAGCTCATCCAGCAGGTGCAGGCGAAACGGGCCGAGATCGAGCAGATCAACCAGCAGCTGATGCAGATCCAGGAGAACACCATCGAAGCGAATCCGGAACTCGCCCAGCAGCGCGACGACCTGATCTCGTTCGTGGACGATAAGATGGCCGAGACCGGCTACGATGCCGAGGCGGCCCGCGGCCGCATCGAGAAGCTGCAGGGCGAGATGCAGAGCGGCGAGCTGTCCACCGAGGAGGAGCAGCAGCACCGCCAGCAGATGCGCCAGGAGATGACATCCATGCAGCAGGCCCAGGGCCAGATCATGCAGGACGAGGAGTTCCAGCAGAAGCGCGAGGCGCTGAACGAGAATCTCGTCGCGGCCATGCAGGAGCAGAACCCGCAGACCGACGAGCTGATCTCCAGGCTGCAGACCGCCCAGCAGGAATACCAGCAACTGGCCCAGCAGGCCATGCAGCAGCACGGCGGCGGCATGGGCTCCCCCAACTAACGGGTAGGAGGGCCTTCAGACCCGATCCCGCGGTTGGGGGTCCGGGACGATCTCGTCCAGCACCTTTGCCGACGAGATGACGCCCGGCAGCCCCGCGCCGGGGTGGGTGCCTGCACCCACCAGGTAGAGGCCATCGACTTCTTCGCTGCGGTTGTGGGGGCGGAACCATGCCGTCTGCAGCAGGATGGGCTGCAGTCCGAAGGCGGCGCCCTTTACCGACCAGAGCCGGTCGCGGAAATCCGCCGGCGTCATCGTCCTTGACGTGACCACGTGCTGCTCGAGATCCGGCAGCACGGTCTCCGACAGGCTCTTCGCGATCGCCGCCCGATAGCGTTCCGCGGTCTCCGACCAGTCGATGCCGCTGTCCAGATGCGGCACCGGCGAGAGCACGTAGAAGGCGTCGCCGCCCGGCGGCGCGAGCGACGGGTCCGTTGCCGTCGGCCGGTGCAGGTACAGGCTGAAGTCGTCGGCCAGCCGCTGGTGGCGGAAGATGTCGTCCAGCAGTTCCCGGTAGCGAGGCCCGAGCAGGATCATGTGATGGGGCACGTCCTCGTAGCGCCGGTCGGTGCCGAAGTACCAGACGAACAGGCTCATCGAGTAGCGGGCGCGGGAGAGCTTGCGCGGGGTCCAGCGCCGCGGCCGCACGTGTTCCGGCAGCAGGTAACGATAGGTCGAGGCCGAGTCCGCGTTGGAGACGACCACGTCGGCGGCCACGGTCTCGCCGTCGCGCAGCCTGACGCCCGCCGCCCGGC
Organism: uncultured Woeseiaceae bacterium; assembly: GCA_964421805.1. Lineage (GTDB taxonomy): Bacteria > Pseudomonadota > Gammaproteobacteria > Steroidobacterales > Woeseiaceae > Lentisalinibacter. The sequence goes on along the minus strand of CAYQZN010000019.1, from coordinate 15,406 downwards.
CGCCCTCCACCAGTATCTCGCGCACCGGCGCGTTGTAGCGGATTTCTCCGCCGAGGGACTCGATGAGACCCACCATGCCGTCCACCACGCTGCCCGTGCCGCCCATGGCGAAGTGCACGCCGTGGCGGCGCTCCAGCTGGGCGATGAGGGCGTACACCGCGGTGGCGGTGAAGGGATTGCCGCCGACCAGCAGCGGATGGAAGCTGAATACCTGGCGCAGTTTGGGGTGCGAGATGTAGCGCGAGACCAGCCCGTACACCGAGCGGTAGAACTGGGCGCGGAAGAGATCCGGCAGTGACCCGAACATGGAGCCGAAGGAGTCGAAGGACACCGCCATCAGTTCGTCGAAACCGATGTCGTAGAGCTTCGCGCTGGCCGCCAGGAAGCGCTCGAAGCCTGCCACGTCGGCAGGGTTGAAGCGCGCGATCTCCCGTTTCATGGCCTCGTCGTCGCCGCTGTAGTCGAAGTGGTCGCCGTCGGCGAAGCGGATGCGGTAGTAGGGGTCCATCGGCACGATCTTCACGTCGTCCCCGAGCCGCCGCCCCGCCAGCTGCCAGAGTTCCTCCAGCAGGAAGGGCGCCGTGATGATGGTCGGTCCCGCATCGAAGGTGTAGCCGTCCTGACGGAACACGTAGGCGCGGCCGCCCGGGGCATCGAGTTTCTCGAACACCCGCACACGATAGCCGCGTGCGCCCAGGCGTATGGCGGCGGCGAGCCCGCCGAAGCCCGACCCGATGACCACGGCGGTGGGCTCATCGCTCGACGGACGAGTGTTCACCGCGCCTTCTCCCGCGACCAGCGGCGCGCCAGATCCGCCGAATGAAAGATCAGCGCGCACAATAGCCAGAGGGTGACCCACTGCCAGCCGCCGCCGGTCAGCGCCGCCCGCAGCGCAAGCGCGAGACTGCCGCCGGCGCCGGCGTTCAGTATGGCGGGCCATGCGGCAATGCCGCGGCCGGTGCGCCGGTGCCAGAACGCGAGCAGAACCACCTCGAGCACCAGTACCGCCAGCACGATGTCGACGATGCGGCCCGACTCGATCAGCGACTGCACGTGATGCTCCTCCCCTGTCCCGTCCGCGAAAGGGCATGAGAATAGCGGACCGGATTGCGGCGGGGAATCTCGGTTTGCCCGTCGTACCGGTTCAGCCCGCGTTCAGCGCGACGGCGTTCCAATGTCATCCACGTCATCGGTAATGGCAGGAGAAAGGGAGACGGACATGGAACGCACACCTCACACGGCGAACAGACGCCCGGGCCGGCGACAGTCGCACGATCTGCCCGACTGGCCCGCCCGATGGTTCCCCGCACTGGTGGCTGCAGCTGCGCTCACGATGGCGGCCGGGGCTTTCGCCGCGGGCACGGACGGGCTCGAGCCGCAGACACGCACTGCCGACGGATTCGCCGCGGAGCGGGGCGACAGCGAGCGCCGCCCGGCCTCCGTTCTGGAGGAGTTCGACGGCGCCGGCGCGACGGCGGAGGATCCCGATTCGGCGCCCGGGACCGTGCGCAAGACCGCGCCGTCAACGCCGCAGCAGCGTGCCGTCTCCTGCTGCGGATTCCGCATCTACGATGCAAGCACCCGGCTGTTCGACGACCTCGACCGGGACGGCTACTACACCTGGCTGCAGGTGACCTTCGATGTGGACACCGATTACAGCGAAGCGGAGGTCTATGCCGACATCTGGCTGCGCGAGCCGAATGGCGCCTACACGCTCATCCACGAGACCGACGTCTTCACCATCCGCGGTTCGTCATCCAGCGACGACTACGAGGTGGAGGCGGAACTCGTGGCCGGTTTCCCGCCCGGTCTCTACGACGTGCTCATCGAGGTCTACGATGCCTGGGACCACCGCTTCGTGGCCGACTTCGATGCGATGGATTCGTCCGACCTCGGCCTGCTGCCGCTGGAGGATATCTCCTTCGACGGCGACATCCCGCCCCCGGTCGTGTACTCCGACGGCAGCGGCGGCTCGGGCTCGTTCTCCATGGCGGCACTGGCCGTGCTGGCCGGGCTGGGGCTGTGGCGCCGACGGCGTCACAGTTTCCACGGCCCGGCGGGTCGGCGGTCCCGCGGGTGAGAAACGGATCACAGCGGCTCCGCCGACCGCCGGTTCCAATCGCGGTGTCACTGCCATGGAACCTGCGACGGATCATGCCCGGAGCCGACATCATCCCCTTCCCGCTGGATCGCCGGCGCCCGATCGGCTGTCCCCAGTGCGGTACCTACAGCGACGTGCAGCAGGTGGGACGGCTGACCTGGGCCTGGTGCGACCGCCACGGCGTGCGCTGGGTCGTGGCCGACCGCCCGCTGCCGGGACCGGCGGCCTTCGACCGCCGGCGCCTGCGCCGCATGGTCGAGTTCCTGGCAGAGTTCACCGAAGTCTCGATGACCTGACCAGCGCGCGCTCCCGCGCGCGAAAACCCTGATCCGATAAGGGCTTTTCCCGATGACGGCTGCAGATCGGCTGCGGCTACCATGCCTTGTGCGGCGCACGAATTCTCGTTCCGTGCGCCGGCCCGGCCACGGCATCGGAGCTGCGGGAGGTCAGGGCGATGCAGAAGAAGTCTCCTGTCTCCGGACGCGAGACCAGTGTGAAGAGCGCGATGGATCATGTGCTGGAGGCCGAGCAGGCTGCCCGTGATGCCATTCGCGCCGGCGAGCGCCGTGGCGCCGCCATCATCGCCGACGCCAACGAGCAGATCCGCCGCATCGAGCAGCGTGCTGCCGATCGCATAAGGCGTGCGCACGACCTGTGCGCCGATGCCGTGCGCCGGGAGACCCGGCTCGCCGAAGAGCGCGGCGAGGCGGACGAAGACCCCCTGAATCTCAGTGACGAGGAACGTGAGCGGGTGCGTTGCGCGGCGGATCGCCTGGCCGCGCACCTGTGCGGCGGAAGCGAAGATGACCGGCGCGGGCTTTAGCTATGTGCAGGCACGGATACAGGCGCGTCACGGCAGGCGCCCGGACGAGTCTGACTGGAGCCGGCTCGAATCCTGCGAATCCGCCCACGCCTACCTGGAAGCGGCCCGCACCGGGGTGCTGTCTGCCTGGGCGGAGGGGCTGAACGCCGAGGACGGCATCCACCGACTCGAGGCGTCGATACGCCGCTCCTGGCGCGGCTACCTCCGATCCGTGGCGTCCTGGTCGCCGGAATCCTGGCGGGAGGCCATCGAGTGGTGCGGTTGCCTGCCGGACGTGCCGACGGCCGCCCATGTCGCCGCCGCCGAAGAGCCGCCGGAATGGCTGGCTCCGGAACAGGGGGCCGGGGCGGAGACGCCCGGCAGCCTGGACGAGTGGCGCGAGGGGTGGCGCGCGCGCATGCCGTCACCGGACTCCGAAGCCCGCGCCGGCCTCGCAGCGCTGGAAGCGGCCGTCGATGCGTGGAGCGCGGCGAACCGGGACCCGGAGCAGGCCTCCGTCTCTCGCTCGGCGAGTCTGCACGAGCGCCTCGAGCACCGCGTGACGACGGTGTTCCGGCGCCATGCCCTGGGTCCTGCCGCCGTGTTCGCCCACCTGTTGCTGACCGCACTGGACGTGCAGCGCTTCCGCGGCGGGCTCGCGCGGCGGCAGGCATTATCCGGACGGGGGGTGGTGGGAGCCGCTGCATGAGCTTCCGTTCGCGCCCCGCCCGCTGGTTCGAGGTCCTCACCCCCCGGTCCGAGGCTACCGCCGCGCTGAAGGCGCTCGCCGATACCGGCGCGGTGGAACTGCAGTCCCACAGCACCAGCGCGGAGAGCATTGCGACGCCCGAGCTGCAGGCCGTGCTGGCCGAGTACCGGGAGCTGGCGCGGAGCTACGGCCGCTACTGGCCGGAGCCGCCCCCCGCCACGCCGAACCTGGACCCCCGACGCGCCGAGGCCTCCATGGCGGTGCTGCGGAGCTGGGCCGACGAGGCGCAGCCGCGCATCGCCCGGCTGGAAGAACTCCGGCGGGAGCGCTCGAAGCTGGCCTGTCTGGAGCGCCTGCTGGACCAGGCGCCCGAGGCGCTGCCCAGCCCTGCCGGGCTCGCGGCGGCCGGTCCCACCATCGGCTGCGGCCTGTTCCGCATGCCGCCGGAGACCTGGCCGGAGGGCGTGCCCGCCGGGGTCATAGTCCAGCGCATCGCACTGGAGGACGAGACCTATCTGCTGGCGGTCGGACCCAGGGGCGAGTACGAAGCCCTGGCCAGCGCCCTGACGGGGCTGAAGGCGGAGCCGCTGGAGTTGCCCCGGGACCTCCCGGAGGAGATCACCGACGAGCCGGGAGCCGCGCTGGACCAGATACGCGAACGCCTGGCCAATCTGGGTCGGGAAGACGAGCGCCTGCGCGAACGGCTGCAGGCGCTGAACGACGAGCACGGCATCGCGCAGATCATCGGCTCCTTCGAACTGCTCGACTGGATGGCCCATCACGTGCCGAGTTTCCCGAGCAGCGAGAGTTTCGCCTGGATCACCGGCTGGACCAGCGATACCGATGGCGAGGGCATCCGCGCCGCGCTGGAGGAGGCGGGCGTCCGCTACCTGATGCGCTTCTGCGAGCCGCCGGCGGGCTACCCGATACCGATGCTGCTCAGGAACCCGACCTGGGCCCGCCCGTTCGAGTTCTTCGCCCGCCAGCTGGGCACCCCTGGCGGCGAGGAGACCGACCCCAGCATGATCGTGGCCATCCTCGCGCCGCTGATGTTCGGTTTCATGTTCGGCGACGTCGGCCACGGCGCCGTGCTGCTCGTTGCCGGCCTGTTCCTGTACCGGAAGATCCCCCAGCTCGGCATCCTCATCCCCGGCGGCATCGCCTCGATGGGTTTCGGCGTGGCCTTCGGCAGCGTGTTCGCCCGGGAGGACATCATCCCGGCGCTGTGGCTGCATCCGCTCGAGCATCCGCTGACGGTGCTGGGCACGTCGCTCGGCTTCGGCATTCTCGTGCTCCTGCTGGGCCTGGTGCTGGATGCCGTGCAATGGCGCTGGATGGGGCAGTGGTCCATCTGGTGGCACCGGCGCGTGGGGCTGATGGTGGCCTTCCTCGCGCTGGTGGCGAGCTTCTTCGACGTGCGTTTCCTGTACGGCGCGGTCGCCGGTTCGCTCTGGTACGTGTTCGGCGAGGCGTTCGTCAGCGCCGGGGAACGGACGCCCGCCGCCCTGGGTCAGGCTGCCGGCGAGTTCGTCGAGTCCCTGTTCCAGCTAGCCGTCAATACGGTTTCCTTCGTCCGTGTCGGCGCCTTCGCGCTGGCCCACGCCGGGCTGGGCGTCGCCGTGGTCGGCATGGCCGAGGCCACCGGCAACCTGACCGGGATGCTCATCGTGCTGGCGCTCGGCAACGCCCTGATCATCGCCCTCGAGGGGCTCATCGTGGGCATCCAGACCACACGCCTGCTGCTGTTCGAATTCTTCATCCGATTCCTGAAGGCGACCGGCCGACCGTTCCGGCCGCTGCCGCCGCCCGAAATCCGCACACCCACCAAAGGGAGTAAAGCATGACCAGCATGAAGATGATCCTCGCAGGACTCATCGGCCTTGCCCTGATCACCGTCGGACTCGGCGCGTTCCTGATGATCACCAGCCTGCCGTTGCTGGCTGTCGAGGAAGGCGTCGCCGGCGCCGGCATCGGTGAGGGCGCCCTGCGCTGGGGCTTCGCGGCGGCAGCCGCGTCTGCGGCCCTGTCCGCCGCCGCCGGCGGCTATGCCGTGGCCAAGGTCGGCAGTGCCGCCGTCGGCGCGCTGGCGGAGAAGCCGGAGCTGTTCGGCCGCATCATCATCCTGGTCGGCCTGGCCGAGGGTATCGCCATCTACGGGCTCATCGTCGCCATCCTGATCCTGAACCGACTCGGCTGACGTGTTCGACGCGGTTTTCATCGGCGACGAAGTCACCGGCGCGGGCTACCGGCTGGCGGGCCTGCGTGCCGTGGCCGCGGGCCCCGACGAGGCGGGCGAAGCGCTGGCGTCGGCCCGGGAGGACGCCGCGCTGATCCTGATCGGCGCGGGCAGCGCCGGCGGCATCGACGGCGACGAACTCGAGCGCGTGCAGCGTCAGGGCGCCCCACCCGTGGTGGTGGTGCCCGACGCACAGGGCGGCGAGCCGCCCGATCTCGCCGCGGTCATCAACAGGGCATTCGGACTGGAGCAATGAACCACCAATGAACGATACAGGCGGCATCGTGGAGAGGCAGGTCGACAGCATGGTCAGGCTCGTGCGGCGCTACGAGGTGGCCGAGATCGAGAAGATTCTGGATCGCGCCTACGAGACTGCCGACGAGCGGGTGCGCGGCGCCCGGCGCGATGCGCGGGAGCGAGTGCACGAGGCAGTCGAGGAGCTGCGCGGCGAGGTCGACGCTGCCCTCACCAAGGTCCGCGCCGGCGACGAGGCGCGCGCACGCCGCCGTGAACTCGGCAAGGCCCGCCTGGTGCTGGATGCGGGCAGGGAACTCCTGGCCCGGTCGCTGCAGGCGCGCTGGCAGGAGCCCTCCTCGCGGCAGGCATGGACATCTTCGCTGCTGGAGCAGGCGGCGTCCGTGCTGCCGTCCGGCAACTGGGCGGTGGACTACGCCGCCGGCTGGCCGCAGGAAGAGCGTGACGCGTTCTCGGCACGCGCGCGGGAAGCGGCCGGGGAGTCGCCGCGCCTGAGCGCCCGGGATGACATCGACGCCGGTCTGAGGATCGAAGTCGGGGGCGCGAGCCTGGACGGCACCCTGCACGGCCTGATGGGCCGGGGCCCCGAACTCGAAGCCCGGCTGCTGGCAGAGTACTACGCGCTGGCCGAGGGGCCGGACGGGCAGGACGGATCCGGCGGAGGCGCATCATGAGTGTCGCGACCATCCAGTGGATCGGCGGACCGGTACTGCGCGCGCGCATGCAGCAGCCCTTCCACGTGCAGGAGGCCATCCACGTCGGCCCCGACAAGCTGCTCGGCGAGGTCATCCAGCTGCGGGGGGACGTCTTCACCGCGCAGGTCTACGAACGTACCTCCGGGCTGAAACCCGGCGACCGGATCGAGGGCACGGGCCGGGCGCTCAGCGTCGGCCTCGGTCCCCATCTGCTCGGGCAGATATTCGACGGACTGCTGCGTCCCCTCGGCGACGAGGACGAGCTGTTCGTGCGTGCCGGCATGACGGCGCAGGGCGCGGAGACGCGCCGCTACGCCTTCGAGCCGACTGTCGCCGCAGGCGACGAGGTGGAGCCCGGCCAGAGCATCGGGCGGGCCGGCGAGGAAGCCCATGCGGTCGAGTGTCTGGTGCCGGCGGGTGCCGGCGGCCGCGTCGCCGAGGTGGCGGAAACCGGCGAGTACGGCCTGGAGGACGTGGTGTGCCGCATCGAGCCGGGACGAGGCGCTGACGGCAATGGCGGCGACGGCGTGGAGATCCGCCTCAGTCAGCACTGGCCCGTGCGCCGGCCTCGCCCGGTGGCGCAAAGACTGCCGGTCGGCGCTCCCCTGATCACCGGTCAGCGCATACTCGACACCCTGTTCCCCATCGCCCGTGGCGGGCGCGGCATGCTGCCGGGCGGCTTCGGCACCGGCAAGACCATCCTGCAGGAGGCGCTCGCCAAGTGGTGCGATGCCGATGTCATCGTCTATGTCGGCTGCGGCGAGCGGGGCAACGAGATGGCCGAGGTGCTGGACGAGCTGCCGAAGCTGGAGGACCCCCGCACCGGCCGGCCGCTCATGGAGCGCACGGTGATCATCGCGAATACCTCGAACATGCCGGTGGCGGCGCGGGAGGCGAGCATCTACACCGGCATCACCGTAGCCGAGTATTTCCGCGATCAGGGTCGGCACGTGGCGCTCATGGCCGACTCCACCAGCCGCTGGGCCGAGGCCCTGCGCGAGGTCTCGGGCCGCCTCGGCGAGCTGCCGGCGGAGTCCGGCTATCCGGCCTATCTCAGCTCGCGGCTGGCGGACTTCTACGAGCGGGCCGCGCGGGTGAAGACGCTGGGCGGCCAGGAGGGCTCGGTGACCATCATCGGTGCCGTGAGCCCGCCCGCCAGCGACTTCTCGGAACCGGTGACCATGCACACCAAGCGCTACGTGCGCTGCTTCTGGGCCTTGGACCGGGAGCGGGCCCAGGCCCGTTTCTACCCGGCGGTGCACCCGCTGCACTCCTATTCCGAGGACGCGGTCGAACTCGCCCGCTGGTGGAAGAGTCAGGGCGACCCGGACTGGGACCGCAAGCGCCAGCGGGTGCTGGTGCTCCTGGAGGAGCAGCAGAGTCTGGAGCGCATGGCGCGCATCATCGGCAAGGACGCGCTGCCGCCGGTGCACCAGGTGACGCTGCTGAACGCCGAGCTGGTGAACGACGGCTTCCTGCGCCAGTCCTCGTTCTCCGAGACGGACCGCTACTGCTCGCCGGCCCGTCAGCAGGCCATGCTCGACCTGCTGCTGAAGTTCATCACGCTGGCCGAGCAGGCGCTCGCGGCCGGCGCGAGCCCGGCGGATATCGCCGCCGTGCCCTCGCTGGCGCGTCTGCGCCGCCTCGGGGAGGAGGTGGGCGAAGACGAACTCGAGAAGATCGACGAACTCCGGCGCCAGGTGGAGGCCGAGTTCCACGAGCTGGAAGGCGGCGACGGCGAGGGGAATGACGAGGGAACTGGCGATGGAAGCTGAAATCAACCTCACCGGCGCCGCCCGCCGTCTGGAAGGCCCGCTCCTGTTCCTGCAGCGCACGGTCAGCGTGGGCCTGGACGCTGCCGTGGAAGTCATCGGCCGGGACGGCTCGCTGCGCTACGGGCGGGTGGCCGCCCTGGGCGACGAGGAGATCGTGGTGGAGATCCTCGGCGCCACCGAAGGCCTTAGCCTCGGCGACACGCGCGTTCGCATCCGCGAGAAACCGCTGCAACTCGGTGTCGGGCCGGGTCTGCAGGGGCGCATCCTCGACAGCCTCGGCCGACCCATCGACGGCGGCCCGCCGATTCCCGCCGAGCGTTACCTGCCGGTGGACGGCTCGGCCATCAACCCCGTCGCCCGCCACCGCCCGCAGGACTTCATCGAGACCGGCGTCACCGCCATCGACCTGATGAACAGCCTCGTGCGGGGCCAGAAGCTGCCGCTGTTCTCCGGCGGCGGCCTGCCCCACGACCGGCTGGCCATCGATATCGCCAGCCGGGCGCGGCTGCTGGGCGAGGAGGCGGGCGCGTTCGCCATTGTCTTCGTCGGCATCGGCGTCTCCCACGACACGGCCGAGCGCTTCCGCGCGTCGATGCAGGAAACCGGCGCTCTGGAACACACCGTCATGTTCCTGAACCGGGCCAGCGAGCCCAGCACCCAGCGCCTGCTGACGCCCCGCTACGCGCTGACCGCGGCGGAATACCTGGCCTTCGTCGAGTCCCGCCACGTGCTGGTGATCATGACCGACATGACCAACTACTGCGAGGCGCTGCGCGAGGTGTCCGCCGGCCACGGCGAGATCCCCAGCCGCAAGGGTTATCCCGGCTATCTGTACTCCGACCTGGCCACTATCTACGAGCGCGCCGGCTGCCTCCGAGCTCGCGAAGGTACGCTGACACAGCTGCCGATACTGACCATGCCCGGCGACGACATCACCCACCCCATCCCGGACCTCACCGGCTACATCACCGAGGGTCAGATCGTACTCAGCCGCGAGCTGGACCGCCGGGGCGTGTATCCGCCCATCGACGTGCTGGCGAGCCTGTCCCGGCTGATGGACGACGGCATCGGCAAGGGCGTCACCCACGCCGACCATCCGGCGCTGGCCCACCAGCTGTTCGCCGCCTATGCGCGCACCGCGAAGATCCGGGTGCTGGCGAGCGTGATGGGCCACGAGGGTCTCACCGAGACCGATCGGCAGTATCTCGACTTCGGCGACGCCTTCGAGCAGAAGCTCATCGCCCAGGAAGGCCCGCGCCGGCTCGACGAGAGCATGAAGGTGGGCTGGGAGATCCTGAAAGGCCTGCCGCGGGCCGAACTCTCGCGGCTGAGCGAGGCGCAGGTGCGCGAGCACCTCGGCGAGCCGGAGCAGGCCGACCAGGACGAGGACGGCGAGGACGGCAATGGCTGACTTCCGCCGCCAGCAGTCGGCCAGCCGCGGCCAGCTGCAGGAGCTGCGCGACGAACAGAAAGTGGTCCGCGAGGGCTTCGAGTTCCTGGAGCAGAAGCGCATGCTGATCGCCGCGGAGATCATGCGCGAGCTGCGCCGGCACCAGGCGCTGTACCAGGCGTTCTCCGCCAGCCATGCCGACGCCATAACGGCGCTCGGCCGCGCCATCGGTTTTCACGGGCTGGAGGGCGTGCAGGTCTATCCGCCGCGACCGTTCGCAGACGGGTCGCTGTCGTTCGCGGAGCGCCGCTTCCTGGACCTGCGCCTGATCGATGCGGAGACGCAAGGCGCAGCCGTGGACCGTTCACGCCCTGCGGAGCTGCCCTCCATCGAGGCCGAACTCTGCGCGGAGGCCTTTCGCGCGCTGATCGACGGCGCGGCCCGGATGGCGGCCATCGCCACCAGCATCGCGCGCCTGCTGGAGGACTATCGCAAGACCGAGCGGCGGGCCCGCGCGCTCGAGAACGTGATTCTCCCCGAGATCGACGACACGGTGAAGGACTTCGAGGACCAGCTCGAGGCCATGGATCAGGAGGATGCAATCCGGGTCAGGATGCGTCGGAGTTAGCGCGCGGCGCAGGGTTATCGTCCAGCGGGCCGCGCCACTGTGCTGCCAGGGACCGGGCAGATTCCTGCCAGCGCTGGTTGTCGTGGGTCCCACGAAGGTAGGGCGCGAAGCGGAGCTGCAGCAGGCTCATCATGGCATCCTCGGCTTCCGGTATCGTCTCCGGTCTCTGCCCGGTGAGTCGCTTCAATTCGTCTAATGCATGGAAGGGCGCTTCGGCGTCACCGAACCAGGCCTTCACCTGTGCAATCTGCAGGATGGAGCGGGGCGACTCCAGCAATTCGAGCTGCCGTAGAGCGGCCGACGATGCGGCATCCCGACCGAGTTCGCGCAACGCGATCGCCTCGACTGCATAACGGTCGGCCGGGTAGGCGAACTCGTCGACCAGGTCCATTGCCGCCCCATGGCGTCCCTGTTGGAGGGCAGCCAGCGCGATCAGGTACGCGGGATTCATGGACGGGTTCAGCGCAGTCGCCTGGTTCAGCTCCGCCAGCCCCTCTTCCGGACGGCCAGCATAGAGCAGCAGGTGTCCGAGGTTGTAGTGGTAGGAAGCCGCGAGCGGGTTAACGGCGATCGCTCGCCGCGACAGTTCGATGGATTCCTCGAGATCACCCATCCATATCCGATAGCCTGCCTCGATCACCAGTATCAGAGGGCTGTTGGGGGCGAGTTCGTAGGCACGTCGCATGTGCCGCCGGCCGGCCTCGAGCTGTCCCAGGGACCACAGCAGAGAGCACATCCGTGCATGGGCCTCCGCCAGGTTAGGATCGAGTGAGAGGGCGCGCTCGAGGGCGTGGCGCTGTGCCCGCAGAGATTCGGCGAGCGAACCCCGGCCCTCGTCGTAGAATTCGGCCATCGCCACGGCGGCCAGTCCCACCCAGGCGGCCGCCAGCCGTGGATCGATCTCCAGCGCCTGCCGGTAGCTTGTCTCCGCGCGTTCGACGTCACCGGTGGCACGCCGGTTCCAGAAGAACTGACCGCGCAGATAATAGCGGTAGGCTTCAGGATCGGTGTCGGCCGAAACGGCGTTGCGATCGGTCAGCTGCAGCTCGAGGGTATCGCCGATCGACGCTGCGATGTCCTGCTGGACGCGCAGCACGTCACCCAGTGCCGCTTCGTAGGCCCGCGACCAGACCTGGGTGTTCTGTCGGGCGTCGACCAACTGGGCGGTAACCCGCAGGTCTCCGTCGGCTTCGCGAACGCTGCCCTGCAGGACGTAGCGCACGCCGAGTCGCTCGGCGATTGCGGGAATTTCCAGGCTGGTATCCCGCAGCGCGAATGAGGATGTTCGTGCAATCACCAGCAGGTCCTCGGACTGGCTCAACCGATGCAATACCTCGTCTGCGATGCCGTCGCCGACATACGCGGCGCTGCCCTCGGCGCTCATATCCTCGAAGGGCAGTACCGCGATGGACTTCTCCAGCGGAATACGCTCCGCGTAGCGCGGCTCGGCTGACTGATCGATCGAGACCAGTCTCGGCAGGTAGGCCAGCGCGGTCGCGGCCACCGCCACCAGGCCGAGCGCCAGCAAGACCGGCCGGCCTCTGCGGGCGGTCTCCCGTCCGGGCTCCGGGGTGCTCGCGGCACGAAGGCTGTCGAGCGGCTCGACTTTCGGCAGCAGACGATATCCGTGACCGCGGACCAGCGCGATGTACTGCGGTTTCCGCGCGTCGTCGCCCAGGGCCTGCCGCAGCAGTTTGATGCGCTGCGTCACCGTCTCCGGACTGACGATCCGTCCGGACCAGACGCGCTCCGCGATCTCGTCATGGCTGACTACCGCCGGTGCCCGCTCGGCCAGGAGTAGCAGAAGTTGATACGACAGCCCGGTGAGTTCGAGCACCGTGTCGCCGCGGCGCAGCTCACGGGTATCCGTATCGAGGATCAGGTCCCCGATGCGGCGGTATCTCCGGGTCTCGTCGTTCTCTCCCATGCGACTCCTTCGCGGGCCCGGTTGCGCGGCCCTCCAGTGTCGGACGAGCCGGCGGGAGAATCAACTTCACGCTTTCTTCACATCGCCTTCATGCGCCGCGGGACGGGTAGCCCTAACGTCTGAAGCACGCGGCCTGGTGCCAGGGACGGCCGCCGCAACAAACCGATAACGAGAATGGAGGAGAGAGCGATGCCAAGTACGAAGACGATGACGCGTTGCAGCATGCTACCGGCGGCGGCCCTCATGCTGACAGGACTATCGGTGACCGCCGAGGCCGGCTATCGGCACGGGGGACACGCGGGCTGGAGTCCGAACGAGCCGGCCATGCGCGCCGATGGTCTGCAGGTACCAGGCGGCTGTCCCATCGAATCGCCGACCGGACGATTCCTGTTCACGGCGCGCAACCCGAACGACGATCCGGACACGGGCCTCGATATCTGGGTCAACCAGCGCGCCGGTCATGGTCCGGCCTTCGCGCCGGGCGATCGGCTCCCCGGGCCCGTCAACGTGACGGCGAACGACTTCTGCCCGACACCGCTGCCGGACGGCGAGCTGTTCTTCGTCTCCAACCGGGATCCGGGCGACAACTGCGGTAGCGCCGACCTGTACCGCACCATCAATAACCCGGCCACGGGCTGGGCGGAGCCCGAAAACCTGGGCTGCCATCCGCATGGACCGAACACGCCCGGGCTGGAGCTGAGTCCCGCGGTGATCGAGACGGTATTCGGCACGTTCCTGTTCTATTCCACCGACTATCACACCGGCAATCAGGACATCTACGTCAGCTACCAGCGCGGTGACGGCACGTTCAGCCCGGGCGAGCGGCTCGGTTATCCGATCAATACCGAGTACGACGACCAACAGCCGAACGTGAGCCAGGACGGCCGGGAGATCGTCTTCGCCTCCAATCGCCCGAGCTATTCGGGTGACGAATCCGGTTTCGACGTCTTCACCGCGAAGCGCCGCTTTGCGTTCTTCCCCTGGCGCCGGGTCGTAAATCTCAGCGAATCCGTCCCGTTCGATACGGTCGACGGTGATGAGACCAGACCGTCGCTCTCCTGGGACGGTGAGCGGCTCTACTACGGTATCGGCGGTCTCATCTACGTCAGCGAGCGCAACGATTACCGCCGACCATTCTGGGCCCGCTGAGGTCGGTCCGTTTCCGCCGCGATTCCCCAGACCGCGGCGTATCGCAGCCCGCGACGCTTGGCGTCGCGGGCTGCATCCCTTACGGATCGCGCCTCAGCCCATGAACTTCAGGAACTCCCGCCGCGTCTTCGGCCCGAAGGTCAGGTGGTGCGGGTCGCGGCGCTCGGAGTACTGAGCGCGGCGCTGTTCCACCAGGTCGTTGTGCGCCCGCATTCGGGCCTCATCCAGCGAGATGCCGTAGGGCTTCAGCGCGTTCAGGCCGAATATTTTCGCGCGCAGCCCGTCGCTGATCTCCGGGTAACCGTGCTCCTCCCGCACCTCCGGGGCGATCTGGAAGGCGCGAAACGCCTGGATCTGGTCCTGCGGCGAGCCGTACCAGATGGAATCGGTGCCCCAGAGCACGTTGTCCTCGCCCAGGTGCTTCACCAGCTTGCCGATGCCGTGGGCCGCGCTGTCCGTGTCGCGCATGAGCCCACGCCAGGTGCTGCCCAGTTCCGCATAGACGTTCGAGCCCTTGCCGATGCCGGCTTCCTCCAGCGATCGGATCAGGCCGTCCAGCCCCTCGCCCCGGTCGGGGTCGTAGGGCCCCTCGGGCTGGCCGGGGATCCAGCCGGAGTGGTAGATGAGGAAGTTCACGTCCGGGAAGCGCTGCGCGGCCGGGCCGATGTCGGTGCACAGGGAGTGCTCGTAGGACTGGCGGCCGAAGGGGATGCCCTTGTGGATGCAGATGTTCTTCACGCCGAGTGAGCGGGCCTTCTCGATGAAGCGGATGCCCACGTCGTCGGTGAGATAGAAGCCCTCGCCGTCCGGGCCCCACTGGGTGTAGGTCTTCCAGGCGGAGACGCCGTACTTCTCGGCGAGTTCGTCCATATCCTCGAGATCGCCTTCCTGGTTCGGGTTGACCCGGCCGTGGATGAGCAGGCGATGGGTGCCTTCCAGTTCGTCGACGATCCGGCGGGTGGCGTCGGCCTCCTCGATGGTCAGCGGCTCGGCGTCCCGGCGCGACGGCACGAAGGAGAGCACCATCATGTCCGTGTCGGCGTCCAGGAAGACGTCCTTCACGAAGTCGTCGGCGCCCAGGCAGCGCATGTAGTCGCGGCTGACGTAGTCGAACTTCGCGCATTCTTCCTTGCGCTCCTGCGCGACGCTCGGCGGCACGTAGTGGCCCTGCACGTCGAAGATGAACTCCTTCTTGCCGATGCTGGCCTCGGCGAGCTGCACGTCCAGCCCGGCTTCGTCGTCGAGGGCGAAGAAACCGGCGCCTTTGCCGGCAGCAGCATTCGCCCGGTTCATGGCCAGCAGCGAGGTGGCGGCGCCGGCCGCGCTGATGAGGAAGGCACGCCGCGGCATCCCGAGGCGTTTCGCGTTCCCGGTCGCGGCCTCCTGTGCGAGCGCGTTGGCGTGTTCGTTGCGCGGCTCCAGCGGGATCGGTGCGTACTCGGCGTTTGAGGTCGAGTCGAGTTTGACGGGCAGGCGCTGGCCCTCGGGGTCGAAGCGATATTTCATGGCGGGCTCCTCTCGGCGTCCCGCCAATCTGCGGCGTCGGGGAACCGCTGTAAAGTGGCGTTGCGGCATTTTCCTTGAGCGCATGACCAATATGCTCGCCTTCGGTTGTGCCCGGCCGGGGGCATGGCTAACCTTTCCTGCGCCCTGATCTGAACAAGACCAGTCCGAAGAAGACCAGTCCCAAGAACGCAAGGACGAGACCATGACGAGAATCGCCGCTTTCCTGTGCACGC
>CAYQZN010000018.1:0-20642 GCA_964421805.1 uncultured Woeseiaceae bacterium | reverse complement strand
ACCGCCGAGCAGACCGCCGACCGGGGCCCGGACTTCCTCCGCCGCGCCATCTCGGCCGAGCCGGAATCGCTGGATCCCCATCTCGCCCGCAGCGTGCCCGCCACCAAGGTGCTGGGCGATCTGTTCGAGGGACTGCTGACGCTGGGGCCGGACGGCAGCCTGCAGGCGGGCGCGGCGTCGGGCTGGGAGTCCGGCGACGACGGCCTCACCTGGACGTTTCACCTGCGCGAGGGCCTCGCCTGGTCGAACGGCGATCCCCTGACGGCGGACGATTTCGTCTGGAGCTTCCGCCGCCTCGTGGATCCGGCCACCGGCGCGTTCTACGCCAGCAATCTGGCGCCGCTGGCCGGCGCCGGGGCCATCATGGCCGGCGCGGCCGCCCCGGACACGCTCGGGGTGGAGGCGCCGGATGCCCGCACCCTGGTGATCCGCCTCGCCCACCCGCTGGGCGACCTCCTGCACCGGCTCGCCCATCCCAGCACGGCGCCGGTGCACCGACCGTCGGTGGAGCAGTGGGGCGACGACTATCCCGCGCCGGAGCGCCTGGTCAGCAACGGCCCCTACCGGCTGGTGGAGCGGATCATCGGCGGGCACATCGGCCTGGAGAAGAACGGGTTCTACCGGGATCCCCTGTCGGTGCCGATCGAGCGGGTGCGCTACTACCCGCTGGAGGACGAGAACGCCGAGTACAACCGCTACCGGGCCGGCGAGCTGGACGTCACCGCCCGGGTGCCGGCGCCGGTATTCGCCGACGTGGGCATCGAGCGGGCGGGCGAGCTGCGGGTGGCGCCCTATCTGGGCGTCTACTACGTGGGCTTCAACCTGAACGAGCCGCCGTTCGCCGATGCGCCGGGGCTGCGCAAGGCCCTGTCGCTCGCCATCGACCGGGAGCGCCTGGCCGAGGCGGTCATGGGTCGCGGCGAGCGCCCCGCCTGGAGCTGGGTGCCGCCGAACGTGCAGGACTATACGCCGCCCAGCTTCCGCTACGCACAGGCCGGCGCCGAGGCCCGGGCGGAAGAGGCGCGCCGCCTCTACCGGGAGGCGGGCTACGGCGCGGAGCGGCCGCTGGCCTTCCGGCTGCGCTACAACACCAGCGACGAGAATCGCCGCATCGCCGCCGCGCTGCAGTCCATGTGGCGGCAGGTGCTCGGCGCGGAGGTCGAGCTGGTCAACCAGGAGTTCCGGGTGCTGATCGCCGAGACCCGCCGCGGCGACGTGCCGGGCATGTTCCGCGGCAGCTGGATCGCCGACTACGACGACGCGGGCAACTTCCTCTCGGTGATGGCCTCAGGCAGCAGTGCCAACCAGTTCGGCTATGCCAACCCGGCCTACGATTCGCTGGTGGCGGCCGCGATGCGCGAACAGGGCGCCGAGGAGCGCGCCTCGCTGTTCGCGAACGCCGAGAAGGTGCTGCTGGCCGACCATCCGGTCCTGCCGCTGTTCTTCTACGTGAGCAAGCACCTGGTGCATCCCCGGGTGCGCGGCTGGGTGGATAATCCCCTCGACTATCACTACTCCCGTTACCTGCGCCTGCGCGAGATCGAACCCGAAGCCCCGGACTCCGGAGGCTGACCCTTGCTGCGCTACGCGCTGACGCGGCTCGCGAGCGCCATCCCGACGTTGCTGCTGGTGGTGGCGCTGGCCTTCGTGCTGGTGCGCGCCGCGCCCGGCGGGCCCTTCGACACCGAGCGGCGGCTGAGCCCGGCCATGGAACAGCGCCTCGCCGAGGCCTATCACCTGGACGAGCCCCTGCCGCAGCAGTTTCTGCGCTACCTCGGCGGTTTGCTGCAGGGCGACCTCGGGCCTTCCTACCGCTACCGCCAGTCGGACGTGAGCGAACTCATCGCCGACGGTTTCCCGGTTTCGCTGAAGATCGGCGGACTCGCGATGCTGCTGGCGGTGACACTCGGCATCGCCGCCGGGACGCTGGCCGCGCTGCGCCAGAACCGCTTCGCCGACCACCTGGTGATGGCGCTGTCGATGACCGGCATCTCGGTGCCGAACTTTGTCGTGGCCCCGGTGCTGGTGCTGGTGTTCGCCGTCGTGCTGCGCTGGCTGCCGGCAGGCGACCTGGCCTCCCCCGCCCATTACGTGCTGCCCGTGATCGCTCTCGCGCTGCCCCAGCTTGCCTACATCGCGCGGCTGACCCGGGCCAGCATGATCGACGTGCTGAAGAGCCCCTACATCCGCACCGCCCGGGCGCAGGGGCTGTCCGAGCGCAGCATCGTGCTGCAGCACGCGCTGAAGCCGACGCTGCTGCCGGTGGTGTCCTACCTGGGGCCCGCCACCGCGGCCATCCTCACCGGCTCGGTGGTCATCGAGCAGATCTTCAACCTGCCGGGACTCGGCCGCTTCTTCGTCCAGGGCGCGCTGAACCGGGACTACACGCTGGTGATGGGCGTCGTCGTGTTCTACGGCGTGCTGATCGTGCTGTTCAACTTCGTGGTCGACCTGCTCTACGGCCTGCTCGACCCGCGGGTGCGTTACCGATGAGCGCCGCCGCCGTGCCCGGCGGCCTCGGCCGCCACGCGCTCGCCGCGCTCGGCCGCAACCGGGCGGCGGTGGTCTCGGCCTGCCTGCTCGGCGCGATCGTGGTGCTGGTCGTCGCCGGCCCCTGGCTGAGCCCCCACGATTACTACGAGACCGACTTCGACCGCATCCTGGCGCCGCCCTCGCTGGCCGGCGGCCACCTGTTCGGCACCGACGACCTGGGGCGGGACCTGTTAGTGCGCACGCTCACGGGCGGGCGCATATCGCTGGCGGTGGGCGTCGTGGCCACTGCCGTCAGCCTGCTGATCGGGGTCGCCTGGGGGGCGGTCGCCGGCTATCTGGGCGGGCGCATCGACCACCTGATGATGCGCGTGGTCGACATCCTCTACGCGATGCCGTTCATGTTCTTCGTCATCCTGCTGATGGTGGTGTTCGGCCGCAATATCCTGCTGATCTTCGTCGCCATCGGCGCGGTGAACTGGCTGGACATGGCGCGCATCGTGCGCGGCCAGACGCTCAGCCTGCGCCAGCAGGAGTTCGTGGAGGCGGCCGAGGCGACGGGCGTGTCCACCTTCTCCATCCTGCGCCGCCACATCGTGCCGAACCTGCTCGGCGTGGTGGTGGTGTACGCCACGCTGACCATCCCCCAGGTGATCCTGGTGGAGTCGTTCCTGAGCTTCCTCGGCCTCGGCGTGCAGGAGCCCATGAGTTCCTGGGGTTCGCTGGTGCAGCAGGGCTCCCGCCTGATGGAGACCGCGCCCTGGATGCTGGTCTTCCCGGGCCTGTTCCTGGCCACCACCCTGTTCTGCTTCAACTTCCTCGGCGACGGTCTGCGCGATGCGCTGGACCCCAGGGACCGGCCCCGATGAGCGTGCTCTCCGTCACCAACCTGGACGTCACCTTCGAGACCGCCGCGGGCCCGGTGGCGGCGGTGCGCGACCTGCGCTTCCGGCTGGACGCCCGGGAGACGCTGGGCATCGTCGGCGAGTCCGGCTCGGGCAAGAGCCAGTCGGTGCTGGCCATCATGGGCCTGCTGGCGGAGAACGGCCGCGCCGAGGGCAGCGTGAAGCTGGACGGCGAGGAGATCCTGAACCGGCCGGCGGCGGAGATGAACCGCGTGCGCGGCCGGCGCATCGCCATGGTATTCCAGGATCCCATGACCTCACTGAACCCTCATGTCACGGTCGGCCGCCAGCTGGCGCGAGTGCTGATGGAACACCGCGGCCGCTCCTACAAGGACGCGCTGAAGGAGGTGGAGCAGATGCTCGATGCCGTGCGGCTGCCCGCCGCGGGCCGGCGGCTGTCCAGCTATCCGCACGAGTTCTCCGGCGGCATGCGCCAGCGCGTGATGATCGCCGGCGCGCTGCTGTGCCGGCCCGAGGTGCTGATCGCCGACGAGCCCACCACCGCGCTGGACGTCACCGTGCAGGCGAGCATCCTGGCCCTGCTGCGCGAGCTGCGCGACGCCTTCGGCACGGCGCTGATCCTGATCACCCACGACCTCGGCGTGGTGGCCGGCAACTGCGACCAGGTCATCGTGATGCAGGACGGGGAACGCCGGGAGGAAGGCGCCACCGCGGACATCTTCGCCAGTCCCCGGGACCCCTACACCCGCAAGCTGCTGGCGGCGGTGCCACGGCTCGACGAGCGCACGCCGCTGCGCCCGGCGCTGGCGGACGACGGCGCCGATCCGCTGCTGGAAGTCCGTGGCCTGAGCGTGCGCTTCCCGCTGCCACGCCAGCGGCTGCTCGCGCGCCGCGAGTATTTCCGGGCCGTGGAGGACGCCGACCTGACGCTGGCGCCGGCGGAGACGCTGGGCGTGGTCGGCGAGTCCGGCTGCGGCAAGTCCAGCCTGGCGCGGGCCGTGCTGCGGTTGCTGCCCGTCACCGAAGGCACGGTGGCGCTGCTGGGAAGGCCGCTGGACCGGCTGGACCGGGCGGCGATGCGCGCCGTGCGCCGGGATCTGCAGCTGGTGTTTCAGGACCCGCTCGGCTCGCTGGACCCGCGCATGCCCATCGGCGAGATCGTGGCCGAGCCGCTGACCGTGCACGAGCGCAGCCTTCGCCGGCCCGAGCGGCGGGAACGGGTGGAGGCCATGCTGGAGCGCGTTGGTCTGGGGCCGGAGACCCTGTCCCGCTATCCCCACGAACTGTCCGGCGGCCAGTGCCAGCGCGCCGGCATCGCCCGGGCGCTGGTGACCCGGCCACGGCTGCTGATCTGCGACGAAGCCGTCAGCGCTCTCGACGTCTCGGTGCAGGCCGGCATCATCGACCTGCTGCTGTCGCTGCAGCAGGAGATGGGCCTCGGCATTTTGTTCATCGCCCACGATCTTGCCGTGGTGCGGCGGGTCAGTCACCGGGTGATGGTGATGTATCTCGGCCGCGTCGTGGAGCGCAACCGCGCCGGCGAGCTCTACGCCCGTCCGCGCCACCCCTATACCCGGGCGCTGCTGGATGCGGTACCCGTGCCGGACCCCGCCGTGGAACGACGCCGGTCACCGCCGCCGGCGGCCCGGGACCTGCCGGTGCCGTGGAATCCGCCCGCGGGCTGCGCCTACCGCACCCGCTGTCCCTGGGCCGTGGAGCGATGTGCGGCCGAGGAGCCGCCGCTGCGGTCAGTCGGCGGCGGCGAGGTCGCCTGTCACCGCGCGGAAGAACTCGACCTGTCGCTGACCACGCCTGTTACCAGGCAAGGGGGATCGGCAGCGGCAGACCGTTGACGGTGAGCAGGCCGTTGCCGTATTCCACCTGCATGCGGTAGTCCGCGCCGTCGGGGCGCAGCATGCCGGCTGCGATCAGCATCTCCAGCTGCTCGGCGGCATCGGGGGCGATGCTGCGGACCTGCTCGACCACACTGGCAGGGATGCGCAGCTCCACCGTACCCGTGAGCCGCTCCAGGATTTCCCGCGCCTCCAGCGGCGGGCCGGTATCGCCGCCGGCGGCCAGGGCGAGGTAGCTCGTGAGCCGCACCTCGCCGTCCGGCAGCGCGATGCCGAGCTTGCGCAGATCGAGCACCGGTCCCTCCGCGACCAGCCGGGCGAGGTCTGCCTCCATGAGCCGGTACGCCTGTGCCGGCGGGATGCCGGAACCGTCCCCTTCGAGTATCTGGATAGTCTCCGAAAGCGCTGCCAGGCTGGGCTCGTGAAGATTCTGCGCCGCCAGCTCCAGCGTGAGGGAGACCGGCCCGGGCCCGCCGCCCTCGATGCGGCCCACCTGCAGTTCGGTGGTGCCGGAGAGGAGCTCGCCCTGCAGCTCGCCGTCGGAGGTCAGTCGGATGTCCTGCATCGTGACGCCAGCGTCGTCTTCGGTGACGGAAATCGTGCCGATGGTCACGGCGGTCGGGCCCACGGGGAGGCCGTTTGTGCTGTAGCGCTGGACGCTGTCGCCCTCGATGTCGACGATGCGCACCCGCGCGGTCGCCCCGTCCGGTCCGTCCCGGGCCACGAGCTCGAAGCCGCCGATGCGCCCGCGGGTGTGGATACGGCGTCCGTCTGCGCTGATGTCGGCATCGAGGCTCGCCGCCTCCCAGCTGATGCGCCCGTCGGCTTCCGGCAGTTCCCGGGAGCCGGCCTGCAGGCGGAACTCCGCATGAGTGCTGCCGTCCAGCGCCATGCGGGTCACGAGGCGGCCGGGCAGCGGCACCGCATCCCGTTCGCTGCCGGGGTCCAGGCTGAACGTGGACACCGCCCGGGAGAGCCCCGGCCGGAGCGGCGCGTCGGCGCCGCGGGGCAGCGGCCCGTGCTCGATGCGTGTGTCGATCACGATGGCCGGCTCGTCGGCGAACACCTCGCCGCCGGCGAGTTCGCGCAAGGCCTCGGTGGTCCGGGGGTCGGTGACGACGATGCGGTGGCGGCTGTCGCTGGAGAACCAGCGGCGGCGGTATTCCTCGGTAACGATAGCCATGCCGGGCCGGCTGTCCGCGCCCGCATCCAGCCGTTCCTCGAGCTTGCGCTCGGTGAACGAACCGAGGAACCAGGGCGCCGCCAGCAGCACGGCGAAGAGTCCGAGTACGAGGAAGAACAGGAATTTCTTCACGGCCGCTCCGGGCACCAGGGCAGGCTGCCGATGCTATCACAGCGCCTGCGCAGCCCAGACCGGTCCCCGGCTGCCGGACATACGCTAGAAATCGGCGATGACACTCACTACCATAGCGGCCTTGTTCCGACCCCCAGCCATCACACGGGTATCAGCGTGCTCACACTGACCTTCAAGCGTGCGGCCCTGCTCGCCGCAGCCCTGCTTCCCCTGTCCCTCCCCCTCAGCGCAGGCGCCGCAGGCGACGCGGAGCGGGGCGAGGCGCTCGCCTATACCTGCCTCGGCTGCCACGGCATCGAGGGCTACCGCAACGCGTATCCTTCCTTCCGCGTGCCGAAGCTGGGCGGTCAGCACCCGGAGTACATCGTCGCGGCGCTGCAAGCCTACAAGGCCGGCGAGCGGCCCCACGACACCATGAAGGCCCAGGCGAGTTCGTTTTCCGAGCAGGAGATGCAGGATATCGCCGCGTACTTCGCCAGCTGGGGCGAGCCGAACGCCGAGCCGCAGCCGAACGTGCCGGAGGGCGCGCCCGAGAAACTCTCCACCTGCGTGGCCTGCCACAGTGGCAACGGCATCAGCCAGTCGCCGGAGTGGCCGAACCTGGCCGGTCAGCACGAGAGCTATCTCGCCCACTCGCTCGAACAGTACAAGGACGGCACCCGGGTGAACGCGGTCATGGCGGGCATCGTCACGGCCCTGACGCCGCGGGACATCCGCGCGCTGTCGGAGTATTTCGCCGATCAGAAGGGCCTGTTCACCACTATCGAGGACTAGGACTAGGACTAGTTCGGGGGGCGGCTATGCGGACCCTGCCGGCAACGATCGCCTGAATTCCCGCGCCTGTCCGCGGATGGCGTCCAGCTCCTCTGCGCTCCAGCGGTCCAGGTTCCTGAGGATCATGTTCATGCGGCCCGTCTGCCGCAGCCGTTCCCGGTTGCGGGCGAGGAAATCCCAGTACAGCAGCGTGTAGGGGCAGGCGTCCTCGCCGGTGCGCTTGCCCGGATCGTAACGGCAGCCGCTGCAGTAGTTGCTCATGCGCCTGATGTAGGCGCCGCCGGCAGCATAGGGCTTGGAGCCGACGATGCCGCCGTCCCCGTGCAGGGCCATGCCCAGCGTGTTGGGCAGCTCCACCCACTCCACCGCGTCCACGTAGACCGCAAGGTACCAGTCGCAGACCTCTGACGGCCGCAGTCCCGCCAGCAGGGCGAAGTTGCCGATCACCATCAGCCGCTGGATGTGGTGGGCGTAACCGTTGTCGAGGGTGTCGCCGATACTCTGCGCCAGGCAGTTCATCTCCGTCTCGCCGGTCCAGAAGAAATCCGGCAGCGGCTGCTCGTGGTCGAAGTGATTCAGCGAGCGGTAGCCGGGCATCTCCAGCCAGTAGACGCCGCGGATGAATTCCCGCCAGCCGAGGATCTGGCGCACGAAGCCCTCCACCGCGTTCAGCGGCGCCCGGCCCTGCCGCCAGGCATCCACGGCCGCGTCGATCGCCTCCCGGGGGTCGAGCAGCTTCAGGTTCAGGCTTGACGACAGCAGGGAGTGGAACAGGAACGGCTCGTCCTGCCACATCGCGTCCTGGTAGCGGCCGAACTGCGGCAGGCGGTCCGCCACGAAAGCGGCGAGCGCCTCGCGCGCCTGCCGGCGCGTTACCGGCCAGCGGAAATTCTCCGTGCTGCCCGGGTGGCCGGGAAAATGCCGCTCTACGGCGTCCAGCACGTCGCGCGTCACCGCGTCCGGCTCGAAGCCGGTGCGCGCGGGGAGTTCGGGCGGACCCGACCGCCCGAATGAGTCGCGGTTTTCTGCGTCGTAGTTCCACTCGCCGCCCACCGGCTCGTCGCCGTCCATCAGCACGCCGTGGCGCCGGCGCATCTGTCGATAGAAATACTCCATCACGAGGCGCTTGCGGCCGTCCGCCCACTCCGCGAACTCCTCGCGGCTGCAGAGGAAATGCCGGTCATCCAGCCACGTCACGGGCAACTCGAGCGAGCCGCACACGCTGTCCACGGCATGGCGTACCCGCCACTCGCCGGGCTCGACCGCCACCAGCCGGCGCGGGCGGTAACGCGCCGCCGCTTCCTGGATGGCAGCGGAGAGACTGGCCACGTCCTCGTCGATGTCCCGGTAGCAGACCCGCCAGCCGGACTCGCGCAGGCCCGCGGCGTAATGGCGCATGGCCGCGAAGAACACGGCGATGCGATGCTTGTGGCTGGGCACGGCGGCGGCCTCGCCCGCCGTCTCCGCCATCAGGACCACGTCCTGCGCCGGCTGCGCTCCGGCGACGGCGGCATTGTGCTCGTCCAGCTGGTCGCCGAGCACCAGTACCAGGTCCCGGCAGTTGCGGTCCGTCATAGCCTGCTCCGTGAATCCGACACCACTCTAACCCGGGTGGCGGCCGGGTACAGAGGGCGTAGAATTGGTCAGCGCCTGCGCAAGGGGCGGCTCCCCCGCCCGGCAGCCGGCTCAGAGCGAGCCGTCATTCCGATCCGGTTTTGCGTGCCATTCGTACGCGCCGAGATTCCAAGCCATCACACCGGGAGCGACCATGGACAGATTCAGGGCCTACCGCATCGACAAGCAGGACGACGGGATCACCGCCGGGTTCGAGGAGATCGGCCTCGAAGACCTGGGCGAGGGCGACGTGGTGGTGCGGGTGGCCTACTCCACCATCAACTACAAGGACGCGCTGGCCGCGACGGGCACGAGCCCCATCCTGCGCCGCTACCCGCTGGTGGGCGGCATCGATCTCGCCGGCGTGGTGGAGGCCTCGGACGACGAGCGCTTCCCGCCCGGCACCCCGGTGCTGGTGAACGGCTGCGGCCTGGGCGAGAGCCACGACGGCGGCTATGCCGAGTACGCCCGGGTGAAAGGCGACTGGGTGGTGCCCATACCCGAGGGTATGGATGCCCGGGAGGCCATGATCATCGGTACCGCGGGCTACACCGCAGCGCTGGCCGTCCACCGCATGGAGCAGAACGGCCAGGCGCCGGAGAACGGGCCGGTGGCGGTGACCGGCGCCACCGGCGGCGTGGGCAGCCTCGCCATCGACATGCTGGCGGGCCGCGGCTACGAGGTGGCGGCGGTCACCGGCAAGGCCGACGAGCGCGGCTATCTCGAGTCCATCGGCGCCGCCGAGGTGCTGCTGCGCGACGAGATCGACCTCGGCAAGCGCCCGCTGGAGAAGGCCCGCTGGGCCGGCGCCGTCGACAACCTGGGCGGAGAGTTGCTGACCTGGCTCACCCGCACCGCCGACTACGGCGCCAACATCGCCAGCATCGGCCTCGCCGCCAGCCCGAAGCTGGAGACCACTGTGCTGCCGTTCATCCTGCGCGCCGTCTGTCTGCTCGGCATCAATTCGGTGGACACGCCGCGGCCGCTGCGGCTCGAGGTCTGGAAGCGCATCGGCACGGACCTGAAGCCCCGCCACCTGGCGGAGATCGGTCATCGGGAGATCGCCTTCGAGGATCTGCCCGGCGCTTTCGACGACTACATCGCCGGCCGGGTGACGGGCCGCACGATAGTTCGCATAGGGGGCGCGTAGCCCGCAAATAGACCGATCGGTCTATTTGGGAATGGCCTCGGCGCTGGTTTAGAATCCCGGCCCCGCCCGGGACCCCGGGAAACGTCAGCACTGGAGAATTCGGGATGCAGAAGGAATCGGCCGGCGCCAGGTTCTGGCAGGCGCTGGAGGATGAGCGACCCCTGCAGGTGGTCGGCACCATCAATGCCTACAGCGCCCTGCTGGCCGGAGAAGCCGGCTTCCGTGCCATCTACCTGTCCGGCGCCGGCGTGGCCAACGCGTCCTTCGGCCTGCCGGATCTCGCCATGACCACGCTCAACGACGTCTGTGAGGACGTGCGCCGCATCAGCTACGCCAGCGATCTGCCGCTGCTGGTGGACGCCGACACGGGCTGGGGCAGCGCCTTCATGATCGGGCGCACCATGCGCGAGCTGATCCGGGCCGGCGCGGCCGGCTGCCACATCGAGGACCAGGTGGCGGCGAAGCGCTGCGGCCACCGTCCCGGCAAGGCGCTGGTCGAGGCCGGCGAGATGGTGGACCGCATCAAGGCCGCCGCCGACGGGCGCACAGACGATCGTTTCGCGATCATGGCCCGCACGGACGCCCACGCCGTGGAGGGTCAGCAGGCCGCGCTGGACCGGGCCGCGCAATACGTGCAGGCCGGCGCCGACATGATCTTCGCCGAGGCGCTGACCACGCTGGACGAGTACCGCCAGTTCACCGCCGCCATCGACGTGCCGGTGCTGGCCAACATGACCGAATTCGGCAAGACGCCGCTGTTCACCACGGAGGAACTCGGCGAGGCCGGCGTCGCGATGGCGCTGTACCCGCTGTCGGCCTTCCGCGCAATGAGCGCGGCGGCCATGCACGTATACCGCACGCTGCGCTCGAAGGGCACCCAGGAGCCGGCGGTGGAGCGCATGCAGACCCGGGCCGAACTCTACGACGTGCTCGGCTACCACGAGTACGAGGAGAAGCTCGACGAACTGTTCGCCGAGAGCGGGCTCGCGAAGAAATGACGCGCCCGCCGTTACCGGAACGACGACACAACGATACGGGGACCGAAGACTATGGCAGCTAACAAGAAGACCGGCGGTCTCGCCGGTGTGGTGGCGGGCAAGACGGCGCTCTGCACGGTGGGCAAGGAAGGTGCCGGACTCACCTACCGCGGCTACGACATCTACGACCTCTCCGACAACGCGAATTTCGAGGAAGTCGCCCACCTGCTGATGCACGGCAAGCTGCCGAACCGCAGCGAGCTGGACGCCTACGTGAAGAAGCTGAAGGGCCTGCGCGGCCTGGCCGACGAGCTGAAGACGGTCCTGGAGATGATCCCCGCCAGCGCCCACCCCATGGACGTGCTGCGCACCGGCGTGTCCGTGCTCGGCAACCTGGAACCGGAGGGCGATGTGTCCAATCAGGCGGACGTGGCCGACCGGCTGGTCGCCGTGCTGCCCTCGATACTGCTGTACTGGCACCGTTTCCACGCCGACGGCGTGAAGATCGACACGGAAACCGACGACGACAGCGTGGCCGGCCACTTCCTGCACCTGCTGCACGACAAGCCGCCGAGCGAACTGCACAGGAAGACGCTCGACACCTCGCTGATCCTCTACGCCGAACACGAATTCAACGCGTCCACGTTCACGGCCCGCGTCATCACGGCCACGCTGTCGGATTTCCACAGTGCGGTCACCGGCGCCATCGGCGCGCT
Source organism: uncultured Woeseiaceae bacterium (assembly GCA_964421805.1). Classification (GTDB taxonomy): domain Bacteria; phylum Pseudomonadota; class Gammaproteobacteria; order Steroidobacterales; family Woeseiaceae; genus Lentisalinibacter. Next base: position 8,887 of record CAYQZN010000018.1, on the reverse strand, counting down.
GCGCGGCCCGCTGCACGGCGGCGCCAACGAGGCCGCCATGGAGCTGATCGAGAAGTTCTCGTCGCCGGAGGAGGCCACCGCCGGCATCCACAAGATGCTCGAGCGCAAGGACAAGATCATGGGCTTCGGCCACCGCGTGTACACCGAGTCCGACCCGCGCAATACGGTCAACAAGAAGATGTCGAAGCGCCTCTCCGAGGAGACCGGCGACACGCATCTCTACGCCGTGTCCGAGGCCATCGAGAAGGTCATGTGGGACGAGAAGCGGCTGTTCGCCAACGCGGATTTCTTCTCCGCGAGCGCCTATCACTTCATGGGCATCCCCACCTATCTGTTCACGCCCATCTTCGTGTGCTCGCGCATCACGGGCTGGGCCGCCCACATCATGGAGCAGCGCGCCGACAACAAGCTGATCCGGCCGGGCGCCGATTACGTGGGCCCCGATCTGCGGCCGTTCACGCCCATCGACGAGAGAGACTGACAGGAGACCTCCATGTCCGCCGATATCCGCTCCGCCAAGCGGCCTGATCCCGATCAGGTCCTGGTCGACATCGCCGATTACGTCACCGGGTACGAGATCGACAGCGATGCCGCCTACGAGACCGCCCACTACTGCCTGCTGGATACGCTGGCCTGCGGCTTCCAGGCGCTGGACTATCCCGCGTGCACCAAGCTGCTCGGCCCGGTCGTGCCGGGCGCGACCCTCAAGGGCGGCGCCCGGGTGCCCGGCACCGACTACGAGCTGGACCCGGTGCAGGCCGCCTTCAGCATCGGCGCCATGATCCGCTGGCTGGATTTCAACGACACCTGGCTGGCGGCCGAGTGGGGTCATCCGTCCGACAACCTGGGCGGCATCCTGGCCACCGCGGACTATCTCAGCCGCCAGGCGCGCAAGGACGGCAGGAAGCCCCTTACCATGCGCGACGTGCTGACGGCCATGATCAAGGCCCACGAGATCCAGGGCGTGCTCGCGCTGGAGAACAGCTTCAACCGGGTGGGCCTGGACCACGTACTGCTGGTACGCATCGCCTCCACCGGCGTGGTGACGAAGATGCTCGGCGGCGACCGCGAGCAGGTCATCAACGCGGTCTCCAACGCCTGGATCGACGGCGCTGCGCTGCGCACCTATCGCCATGCGCCCAACACCGGCTCGAGGAAGAGCTGGGCCGCGGGCGACGCCACCAGCCGGGCCGTGCGCCACGCGCTCATCGCGCTCACGGGCGAGATGGGTTACCCGTCCGCCCTGTCGGCGAAGACCTGGGGCTTCTACGACGTGCTCTTCAAGGGCAAGGAGTTCAGCTTCCCCCAGGGCTATGGCAGCTACGTCATGGAGAACGTGCTGTTCAAGATCTCCTACCCGGCCGAGTTCCATGCGCAGACGGCGGTGGAGGCCGGCATGAAGCTGCACGAGGAGGTGCGCGACCGCGTCGACGACGTGGAGCGGATCGTGATCGAGACCCAGGAGCCGGGCGTTCGCATCATCGACAAGACCGGCCCTCTCGACAACCCGGCCGACCGGGACCACTGCATCCAGTACATGACCGCCATCCCGCTGATCTTCGGCCGCCTGACCGCCGCCGACTACGAGGACGACGTCGCCAACGACCCGCGAGTGGACACGCTGCGCGACAGGATGGTGGTGTCCGAAAACAAGCAGTTCACCAAGGACTACTACGACCCGGACAAACGCTACATCGGTAATGCCGTGCAGGTGTTCTTCAAGGACGGCTCGCAGACCGAGCGGGTGGAGGTGGAATACCCCATCGGCCACCGCAAACGCCGCGAGGAGGGCATCCCGGTGCTGATGCAGAAGTTCCGGAAGAGCCTGCAGAAGAAGCTCGCCAGCGACCAGTGGAAACAGCTCTCCGAGCTATCCGCCGACAAGGACAAGCTGGCGGCCACCCCGGTCGACGAGTTCGTCGCTCTGCTGGTCAAATAAAATGTAGGAGGGCCTTCAGGCCCGATTCTCTATCAAGTCGGGCCTGAAGGCCCTCCTACATGCCCATCACGGGATCGGGGCTGAAGCCCCTCCTGCCGCGCCTGTTGACTTGCCTTGTTGCGCGGCCGGACAATGTTTATATACGCGCGCAGGACACAGCCCGCACGCACGACTGCCTCGAGTATTCAGGGAGAATCCTAATGAGCAGGACCATCGCAGTCTTCACCGCAACATTCATCGCTCTCCTCGGCACCGGCCAGGCGCTGGCCGGAGACAACGTCGGTGAGGTCTACATCACGCCGTCTATCGTCTACATGGACGACGATGCGGCCCGTAACGTGGACGACGGTGTCACCGGCGGTCAGCTGGCCATCGGCTACGCGTGGACCCGGTTCTTCAACATCGAGGCCTTCGTCAACGTGGGTCAGCTCGACGGCGCGCAGGACCTCGACCAGTACGAGGTGGGCGCGAACCTGCTCGGCGTGTTCAACCGCGAGGGTATCTTCTCCCCCTATCTGCTGGCCGGCATCAGCCACACCGATACCGACGAGCCACTGGGCGGCAGCAACAATGAAGCGGCTACCAGTCTCGGCGCCGGCTTCATGCTGGACCTCGGTGACACGCCTGCCACGCTGCGGGCCGAATGGCGCTACCGCACCGAAACCGCCGGCTACGAGTTCGAGGACCAGATCGCCACCCTCGGCATCCAGTTCCCGCTCGCGGGCGGCAAGCCCCGGGTGGTGGATACCGACGGCGACGGCGTTCCCGACGACGCCGACCGTTGCCCGGGCACCCCCATCGGCACGCCGGTGGACCGTTTCGGCTGCGAGCTCGACAGCGACGGCGACGGCGTGGTGGACAGCATCGACGAGTGCCCGGACACCGCGCCCGGCGCCGCAGTGGATGCGCGGGGCTGCGAGCGCGACAGTGACGGCGACGGCGTCGTCGACAGCCGCGACCAGTGCCCGGGCACCCCGGCCGGTGCCCCCGTCGACGAGGTCGGCTGCGAGCTCGACAGCGACGGCGACGGCGTGGTCGACCGCCTCGACGAGTGCCCGAACACCGCAGCGGGCGTCCCGGTGGACACCCGCGGCTGCGAGATCAAGGACGTCATCCGGCTGCCGGGCGTGAACTTCGAGACCAACTCCGACCGGCTGCGGCCGGGCGCGGAGAACGTGCTGGAAGACGCGGCCGAGACGCTGAAGCGCAACCCGGGTCTCGATGTCGAGGTCGCCGGCCACACCGACAGCCAGGGTGCGGCGGAATACAACCAGGGCCTGTCCGAGCGCCGCGCGCGCACGGTCATGGACTACCTGATCGGCCGCGGCGTCGACGAGGACATGCTGAGCTTCCGCGGCTACGGCGAATCCCAGCCCATCGCGGACAACGCGACGGCAGCGGGCCGCGCCGAGAACCGCCGTGTGGAGCTGCGCATCCTCGACCGCTAGGCTAGGACAATGTAGGAGGGGCTTCAGCCCCGATTCCTCCCTGCCCGGCCACGTTCTATTGTGGCCGCCCTGCGGGGGTATCCATCTTGCTGCCGACAAAAGGTCGCGGCGATGGATACCCCCGCAGGGCGGGCCTACGTCAACAGGACCCCATCGGGCCTGAAGGCCCTCCTACCTTACCCGTCCGCCAGGCTGGTGCTGCGGGTGATCGTTTCCCACTTGTGCTGACCACCGCGCCACCAGCGGAACAGCCCCTGCAGCCGCCAGAGGGCGGTCAGCTGGCGGTAGCCGAAGTTCTCGACCACGGCGATCACGTACAGCAGCAGCAGGTCGCGGGTGCGCGGGTACATGTGGAAGGACAGCTCCTCCAGCATGATGGCGCTGGTAGAGAGCAGCACGCCGAGTCCGATGGCGAGCGCCAGGAATATCCCGGCCTCGGGCCAGGACAGCCAGCCCATCAAGCCGCAGACGATGATGAACACGTAGCCCGCCACCTCGATGATCGGGCCGAACAGCTCGAAGATCAGATAGAACGGGATCGCCAGCCAGGAGACGGCGCCGCCGCGCGGATTGAAGATCAGCGAGCGATTCATGAACAGGCACTGGCCGAGACCGTGCTGCCAGCGCACCCGCTGGCTCTTCAGGTCCTTCAGCGTCTCCGGCGCATCGGTCCAGCAGACGGGATCCGGGATGAAGGTAATCCGATAGGGTCGGCGTTTCGCTTTCATGAGCCGGTGCAGACGCAGGATCAGCTCCATGTCCTCGCCGACGGCCCGCGGGTTGAAGCCGCCCACCTCCACCAGCGTCTCCTTGTGGAAGACGCCGAAGGCGCCGGAGATGATCAGCAGACCGTTGATCGGCGACCAGCCCATGCGTCCGAACAGGAACGCGCGCAGATACTCGACCACCTGCACCAGCGCCAGGAAGTTGCGCGGCAGCCCCACCTTCTCCAGGAAACCCTGGCGCACGGTGCAGCCGTTCGCGATGCGCACGGTGCCGCCCACGGCCACCGTCGTGGAGTCCTCCAGGAACGGCCTCACGATACGGCGCAGGCTGTCGGGCTGCAGGATGGAATCGGCGTCCACGACGCAGACGAGGGGATAACGGCAGGCATTGATGCCGGCGTTGGACGCGTCGGCCTTGCAGCCGCCGTTCTCCTTGTCGATCACCCGCAGGTTCCTGTAGCGCGCGGAGCGGTAGATGGTTTTCACGGGCTTGCACTCGACGCGGGCCCGGTAGGCCTCCGGGAACGGTTGCAGGCCGAAGGCCTCGATGAGCTTCTCGAGCGTGTCGTCGCTGGAGCCGTCGTTCACCACCACCAGCTCGAAATCCGGGTACTCCAGCTGCAGCAGCGCCTTCACGGAACTGATGATGGAGGCCGACTCGTTGTACGCGGGGACGACCACGCTGATGGGGATGTCGAGAGCCGAGAACACGCCCTCCGCCTCGAACTGGTCCGCCGTCTGCAGGTAGCGGCGGATGCCCATCGTGGCGATGACGTTCTGCGACAGGTAGCCCAGGTTTATGCCGACGAAGTACGCCAGGAATATCCACTGGCCGCCGAGGATGACGTCGGCGGCGGTCATGCCAGGCCTCTCTCGGCCATGGCCTGCTCCAGCATGTCCCGGGCATAGCGGTCGGCCTGGCGCTCACGCAGGTCGCGCAGCGCATTCGGGCCGAGGAACGGCAGCCGCACCAGGGCCTGAGCGGCGCGGTAGCGCACCCACCACTCCGGGTCGTCCAGCAGCGAGGCGAGCAGCGAGACGTGCTCCATCTGGCCGACGCGCCCCAGTACCTTGGCCACCTGCATGCGTACGTACCACGCCTCGTGGCGCGTGAGGCTCGGCAACCGCGGCACGCCCGCATGGCCGCTCACCTGCTTCAGCGCCGCCGTCAGCACGCCCGGATGGTTGGTGCTGCGGATGATGTCGTCGCAGAGCGCGTCCACCGTTTCTGCCTCGGCCAGCGGCCCGAACTGCAGCAGGTAGATTTTCTCTTCGTCGTCGCCGGACCGGATCGCCCGGTACAGCGGCTCGCTGACCAGCTCGCTGCCAGCCTTGCGCAGGATCCGCGAAACCCGCGTGCGCGGCCAGTCGCGGCGTTGCGGGATCAGCGGCACCAGCTGCTCGACAGCGCGTGCCGGGTCGATCTCGGCCAGCGCCACGGCCGCCGTGACGGACAGCGCCGTATTGGGGCTCGCCACCAGCGCTGTAATTGCCCCCCAGCTGTCCGCGTCGCGCAGGTGGCCGAGCGTCTGCACGCCCAGCAGGCGGGCGCTGAGGCGGCGGCTGCGCAGGAGCTCGCGGGCGATGCGGGCGAAGCCGAGCCGGTCGGCGAGGATGATCAGGTTGTCGGCGGCACTGCCCTCGACGGTGTCCCGGGCCCGGTTCCATTCCTCGAGCAGTTCGGTGCGCTGCTGGCGCCGTACCCGGGGCAGCAGCTCGTTCTCGGCGTCGCGGCGCGAGAGGATCGCGGTGGCGAAGATGCCGCGCCAGCGCGAGACGAGGTGGCGGCGCTGCCGGGCACCGACGACCGTCGCGAAACGCAGGCCGAGCGTGTAGACGAACAGCACGAGCGTCGCGATACCGGCCGCCGCCGTGGACCACAGCGCCGCCCTGACCTCGGTGTCATAGGCCGTATCGAACAGCCAGGCCAGCATAGCGCCTCCGGTAGATGTCGCCCTGCGCGTGGGTGCCGAGCCACCAGTCGAGCGTGACCCGCGGCGTGAGGGCATGCCGGCCGGTCACCGTGAGGCTGTCCACGTCCGTCTCCAGGATCTGTCCGGGTGCGATCACCTCGGCCTCCTCGCCGGTCGCGGCCACCAGCCCGAGCGACAGTCCCTCCCGCGGGTACCAGCCGAACGACACGACGTGGGACAGCGAGGTGGTGGCCCCGTGCAGCCGCGAGGCGTTCAGGGTGTAGGCGGCCCGGTAGTCGCCGAAATACCGCTCTGCCTCGGCGGACCAGGTGCTCACGGTGGTCGTCTCGTAGCGGCGATGGCGGAGAGCGGCAGCGGCGTTCCAGCCGTCGCCCAGCGTTCTGAGCACGCGGCCGTAGAACCCGGTGTCCGGCAGGAAGTCGGCGTCGCCCCCCAGCGCCAGCTCGGCCTGCAGCGTCCAGTCCTCGCCGGCCCGCCACACCCCGCCCAGGCCGAGCTCGGTGTCCGCGCGGTCGTAGCGCTCGTAGCGTGCCAGGCTGGCGTGGTAGTTGCCCCGTCCGGCGGTTTCCCCGTCCACGCGCAGGAACTGCTGCTGCCAGCCGGGCAGACCGTTGGTGAGATCCTCGTAGCCCGCGCCGGCAGTCAGGAAATAACGTGTCGCGGCGTCCGTGGCGCCGGGGTTCTCGTCCTCTGCGAGACGCTGCTCCAGCTGCCGCACCGCGTCGTAATCCGGCGCCAGCCGGGCCGCCCGGCGCGCGGTCTGCAGCGCCTCGGCTTCGCGCCCGAGCTGATCCAGCGTCAGCGCGCGGCCGTAGACGTAGTCGACGTTGTCGGGATATTCGGCCAGCAATGCGTCGTATTCCGCCAGCGCGCCCCGCGGCTCCCCGGACCAGCGCAGGACCTGGGCGAGGCGGAAGCGCAGCGCGGGATCGTCGGGGCGCTCGGCCAGCGCGGCTTGCAGCAACGCGCGTGCCGCGGGCCAGTCCCGCTCGCCGATGGCGGCGTCGGCGGTGCCTGACGGGTCCGTCGGGTTGGATCGGTCGGCCGGGCTGGCCTGGTCGGCCGGGTCGACCGTGTCGGCCGCCGCCGGTCCGCTGGCCGCCAGCAGCATGGCGAGCAGCCAGGCCTCGTATCTCTTACGGTTAGCCCGGCTCATGCCGAGAGCCTCTCGCGGGTGGCGATCAGCCGACGGATGCGGGCCAGCAGTTCCTGGGGCCGGAACGGCTTTGTGACGTAGTCGTTCGCGCCCTGGTCCAGCGCCCGGGTCACATCCATCTCCAGCACCTTGCCGGAGAGCACCAGGATGGGCACGTCGCACCAGGCCGGATTCTCGCGGGCGTCGAGGATGATCTGGTAGCCGGAGACATAGGGCAGCATCAGGTCCAGCACGATCACGTCCACCGGCGGCACGTTGCGCATGATCTCCTGGGCGTCGCGGCCGTTCGGCGCCACCATGACCTCGTAGCCCGAGCGGTGCAGCAGGAATTCGAGCATATAGGCGGTGTGCTCGTTGTCCTCGACCACGAGGACACGACGCGCCGATCTGACACTGGGCTCGGGATTCTTGCTCAAGGCGGCCTGCAGGACGTTTCACATAATCAATGTGGGAATTCTAGGCATCGTGGGTTTTCACGGCGTGATCCGTGTCGCAGAACGCCTTTCCGCCCGGCAGCCCGCGGACCGCCGGCCCCGCCCGCCAGCCGCTATAATCCCCGGCCCCCACGGGTGGTGCGACGAAGTTATGACGGAGAAGACGGCGAATGAGCCGGCAGCGGCGGATCGGGAACGGGCGGATCTGGAAAAGGCAATAAGCCGTGGCGCGGCCGCCCTCGACCAGGAGCTGCCCGCGGATGCGTCCGCAAGGCTGGCCCGCCTGCTGCTGCTGCTGGCGAAGTGGTCGCGGGCCTACAACCTGACCGCCGTGCGCCGGCCCGCGGACATGGTGACCGAGCACGTGCTGGATGCGCTCAGCATCCGTCCCTGGCTCCACGGCAGCCGCATCGCCGACGTGGGCACCGGCGCCGGGCTGCCCGGGCTGGTACTGGCGATCGTGGAGCCGGAACGCCGCTTCACCCTGCTGGATGCCAGCGGCAAGAAGCTGCGCTTCGTACGCCACGCGGTAGCCGAACTCGGGCTCGCCAACGTGGAGGTGGTGCAGGCACGGGTGGAAGACTATGCGCCGGAGGCCGGCTTTGATACCGTGCTTTGCAGAGCGTTCGCGCCGCTGCCACGGTTCGTCGAGTCGAGCGCCCACCTCATCACCGGACACGGCAAGCTCCTGGCGCAGAAGGGCCTCTCGCCCGACGGCGAACTGGGCGCGTTGCCGCCGGGCTGGGCGGCGGAATCGGAGCCGGTGACGGTGCCCGGTCTCGCCAAGACCCGGCACGTGGTCAGCCTGAGAAGATCGGTCTGAGAAGAACTGAGAAGACGGCATGACGAGAATCATCGCGGTAGCGAATCAGAAGGGCGGCGTCGGCAAGACGACCACGGCCGTGAATCTGGCGGCCTCGCTGGCGGCCACCCATCGCCGCGTGCTGCTGGTGGACACGGACCCCCAGGGCAACGCCACCATGGGCTGTGGCGTCAACAAGATGGAACTCGAGGCCAGCACCTGCGACGTGCTGCTGGGGGAGGCGAGCGCCGCGGACACCATCATCTCCGTGCCCACCGGCAACTTCGCCCTGCTGCCCGGCAACGAGGACCTGACCCTGGCCGAGGTGCAGCTGCTGCAGGAGATCGGCCGGGAGATGAAGCTCGCGAAGGCGCTGGAACCGGTGGCGGGGCTGTACGACTTCGTGCTGATCGACTGCCCGCCGTCGATCAACATGCTGACCATCAACG
>CAYQZN010000017.1:0-21480 GCA_964421805.1 uncultured Woeseiaceae bacterium | reverse complement strand
ACTGACACGGAGCCGCCGACGCGCCTCCCCGAGGAACCCCGAATGCAGAGCGAAACCCCGCGGCTGAAGATCGCGATCCAGAAATCAGGCCGCCTGACCGAGCACTGTCTCGATCTCCTGTCCCGGTGCGGACTGAAGTACACCCAGAGCAAGGACCAGCTGTTCTGCTTCGGCGAGAACATGCCCATCGACATCCTGCTGGTACGCGACGACGACATCCCGGGCCTGGTCGCCGACGACGTCTGCGACCTGGGCATAGCGGGACTGAACGTGATCCACGAGAAACGTCTGCACGGCGACGGCAACGGCGAGCTGTCCAACTTCGAGGTGATCCGCGGGCTGGATTTCGGCCACTGCCGGCTGTGCATCGCCGCGCCCGACGATCTGCCCTACGACGGACCGGCCTCGCTCGCCGGCCGCCGCATCGCGACCAGTTATCCGGGCGTCCTCGCGGGTTTCCTCCGCGAGGCCGGTATCGAGGCCGAGATCGTCCACTTCTCCGGCGCGGTGGAGATCGCCCCCCGACTGGGACGGGCGGAGTTCATCTGCGACCTGGTGTCCACCGGCTCCACGCTCGCCGCCAATCAGCTGCGCGAGGTGGAGACCGTGCTCGAGAGCGAGGCGGCACTGATACGCACCGCCGCGGAACTGGCGCCGGCCAAGACCGAGTGGATAGAGCGTCTGCTGATGCGCATCGAAGGCGTGCAGCAGGTACGCGAAAGCAAGTACATCATGCTGCACGCGCCGCGCAGCGCGCTGGCCGAGATCACACGGCTGCTGCCGGGATCCGAGGCACCCACCATCCTGCCGCTGGAGGGGCGCGACGACCGTGTCGCCGTGCACGCGGTGTGCCGGGAGAATGTATTCTGGGAGACCCTCGAGAACCTGAAGGAGGCCGGCGCCAGCGCCATGCTGGTACTCCCGGTCGAGAAGATGCTCGCCTGATGCGGAGTCGATCAAGAACGGAGCCGACCATGTCCCTGACACTATATCGATGGAACGAACTCGACGCGGCGGAGCGCGAGGATCTGCTGAGACGGCCGGCGGTCGCTGCCGGCGCATCGGTGGAAGCCACCGTGCGGGAGATACTGGCGGCGGTGCGTGCGGACGGCGACGCCGCCGTGCGCCGCCTGACCCGCGAGCTGGACCGCGCCGACGTCGACGAACTCCGTGTGCCGGAGGAAGCCTTCGCGACCGCGGAAGCCGGGCTCGGCCGCGAGGCGGTCGCTGCCATCGACCGCGCCATCGAGACCGTAGAGAGCTTCCACCGTGCCCAGCTGCCGCAGCCGGTCCGGGTGGAGACCGCTCCTGGGGTCGTGTGCGAGCGGCTCAGCCATCCCCTCGACGCGGTGGGCCTGTACGTGCCGGCCGGTACTGCGCCCCTGCCCTCGGCCGCCATCATGCTGGCCGTCCCGGCGACCATTGCCGGCTGCCCGGAGCGCATCCTCTGCACGCCGCCTCGCCCGGACGGCACGGCCGACCCCGCGGTGCTGGTCGCCGCGCGGCGCTCCGGCGCCACCGCGGTCTACCGCATGGGCGGGGCGCAGGCGGTGGCCGCCATGGCCTACGGCACCGAGTCGGTACCGCGTGTGAACAAGATCTTCGGCCCCGGCAACGCCTGGGTCACGGCGGCCAAGAGCCTGGTGGCCGCGGACCCGGACGGCGCCGCCCTGGACATGCCGGCCGGGCCCTCGGAGGTACTGGTCATCGCCGACGGCGATGCCGACCCGGCGTTCGTGGCCTCGGACCTGCTGTCCCAGGCGGAGCACGGGCCGGATTCACAGGTCTTCCTGGTGACGCCGGACGCGGCGCTGGCACAGTCGGTGACCGCCGCGCTGGAGGAGCAGACGGAGGCGCTGGGCCGGGGCAGCATCGTGCGTGAAGCTTTGTCCCACAGCGCCGTCATCGTCGTCGACGATCTCGCCGAGGCCGTACGTGTCAGCAACGCCTACGCGCCGGAGCACCTGATCGTGCAGGTGGCGGACGCACGCAGCTGGCTGCCCCGCATCCGCAATGCCGGTTCGGTCTTCCTGGGCCCGTGGACGCCCGAGTCCATGGGCGACTACTGCAGCGGCACAAACCACGTGCTGCCCACCTACGGTTACGCACGCACCTACAGCGGTCTCGGCGTCGATCAGTTCCTGCGCCACATGACCGTGCAGGAGCTGAGTGCGGCCGGGCTGGAGGGACTCGGACCCACCGCCGTGACTCTGGCGGGCCTCGAGGGGCTGGACGCCCATGCGCGGGCCGTCACCCTGCGCCTCGAGAAAATCCGCCGGCGGACGGTCGCATGAGCGACGCGGTGCTGGCACTGGCGCGGCCGGAGATACGGGCGCTGAAGGCCTACGAACCGGCCGGCTATGCGCCCGACGCCGTGCGTCTGAATGCCAACGAGGCGCCATGGCGGGCGGGTGGCGACGACAGCGAACGCGGCCTGAATCGCTATCCGGAGGCACGGCCCGGCGCATTGACCGCCCTGCTCGCCGACCACTACCGGGCGAGCCCGGAGGAGACCTTCGTCACCCGCGGGACCAGCGAGGCGATCGACCTGCTGATCCGCTGTTTCTGCCGCCCCGGCCTGGACGACATCGTGATCTGCCCGCCCACCTTCGGCATGTATCAGGTCTATGCGGACATCCAGAACGCCGGCGTGCGGCGGGTGGCGCTGCTGACCCCGGATTTCCGCATCGACGCGCAGCGAATTCTGTCGGACTGGGACGAGCGCTGCCGACTGCTGTTCCTGACCTCGCCCAACAACCCCACGGGCAACAGCATCCCTCCGGCAGTGATCGCCGCGCTCTGCGCAGGGCTCGCCGGCCGCGGGCTGGTAGTACTGGACGCGGCCTACGTGGAATTCGGCGCCGAGGATCCCTGCCCCGCTCTGCTGGCCGAACACGACAACCTGGTGGTGTTGCGCACGCTGTCGAAGGCCTACGGGCTGGCCGGCGCCCGCTGCGGCGTCGCCCTCGGCCGTCCCGCCGTCGTGCGTCTGCTCGGCAAGGTGATGCCGCCCTACGCCATCCCGACGCCGACGGTGGAAGCGGCCACCGCCGCCGTCGTGAACGAGTCTTTCCGCGTCATGCCGGAGCGCATCCGCGCCCTCTGCGAGGAGCGCGAGCGAATCCGCGAGGCGCTGGAGGCGTCGCCGGCCGTCGTGCAGGTATGGCCGAGCGACGCCAACTTCCTGCTGGTGCGCTTCCGCGACAGCGCCGACGTCCTCGCCCGCGCCCGGCACGCCGGCCTGCTGCTGCGGGACTTCGGCGGCGAGCCCGGGCTCGAGAACTGCCTGCGCATCACCATCGGCGAGACCGCGGACAACGACCGGCTGCTCGCGGCCCTGGGCCGCCAGGCGGTGCGCGCATGAGCGCACTGCGGGTACTGTTCGTCGACCGCGACGGCACGCTGATCGAGGAGCCTGCCGACGAGCAGGTGGACCGTCTCGACAAGGTGCGCCTGGTGCCGGGCGTCATCCCGGCGCTGCTGCGCCTGAAGGCGGCGGGCTACCGTTTCGTGCTGGTCTCGAACCAGGACGGCCTCGGCACGGAGTCCTTCCCCGAAGACGAGTTCCGCGTGCCCCACGAGCACATGCGCGCGCTGTTCGCCAGCCAGGGCATCACCTTCGACGAGGAGTTCATCTGCCCCCATCTCGAGACCGACGGCTGCGCCTGCCGCAAACCGGCCACGGGGCTGCTGACGCGGTATCTCGCGGCGAACACGCTGGACCTCGAACACAGCGCGGTCGTGGGCGACCGGGAGACGGACACGCGGCTCGCCGAGGCCATCGGCATCCCGGGCCTGCGTCTGGGCGAGGACGGGCTCGACTGGGCCGGCATCGCGCACCGGCTGTGCGCCCTGCCCCGCCGGGCGAGCGTGACCCGCAACACCCGGGAGACGCGCATCACGGCCGCGGTGGACCTGGACCGGGAAGGCGGCAACCGCATCGCCACCGGTATCGGCTTCTTCGACCACATGCTGGAGCAGATCGCCACCCACGGCGGCTTCTCGCTGCGGCTCACCTGCGAAGGCGACCTGCACGTCGACGAGCATCACAGCGTGGAGGACGTGGCGCTCGCGCTCGGCGAAGCCATCCGGGCAGCCCTCGGCGACAAGCGCGGCATCGGCCGCTTCGGTTTCGTGCTGCCCATGGACGAGGCCCAGGCCCGCATCGCCCTGGACCTCTCCGGCCGGCCCTATTTCGTCTTCCGCGGCCAGTTCCCCCGCGACCGGGTGGGCGAGCTGCCCACCGAGATGGTCACCCACTTCTTCCGCTCCCTGGCCGATGCGCTGCGCGCCACGCTGCACGTCGAGGTGGAGGGCGAGAACGCTCACCATATGGTGGAGATCTGCTTCAAGGGTCTCGGGCGCACGCTGCGCCAGGCCCTGCGCATCGAGGGAGACGCACTGCCTTCCTCGAAGGGGACGCTGTAATCATGACGGACACCCGTGACGTCGTGATCGTCGGCTCCGGCGGTGCCAACATCGCCTCACTGACCGGGGCGCTGGAGCGCCTCGGCGCGGACGCTGCCCTCAGCACCGACGCCGACGAGATCCGCGGCGCGCGCGCGGTGATCCTCCCCGGCGTCGGTGCCGCGGCGGACGCCATGACGCGGCTGCATTCCTTCGGCCTGGACGCGTTGCTGCCCGCGCTCGCGCAGCCCGTGCTCGGCATCTGCCTCGGCATGCAGCTGCTGGCCGCCGGCTCCGAGGAGGACGACGCGGAGTGCCTCGGCGTGGTCCCCGGGCGAGCCCGGCGGCTGCCCGCCTCGCCCGACCTGCCCGTACCGCACATGGGCTGGAACCGGGTGCGCAAGGATGGCGACTCGGTACTCCTGCGGGACGTGCCCGACGGCGCGCATTTCTATTTCATCCACAGCTACGCGCTGCCGCCGGCGGACACGACCACCGGGCGCACGGAGTACGGGAGCGAGTTCACGGCGGTGTTCGAGAGCGGTAATTTCTTCGCGACCCAGTTCCACCCGGAGCGCTCGTCCGCCCACGGCGCAACCGTGCTGAAGAACTTCCTGGAGTACGCGCTGTGATCGTGATGCCCGCCATCGACCTGCGCGGCGGGCGCTGCGTGCGCCTGTTCCAGGGCGAGTTCGACGCCGAGACCGGCTATGACCACGATCCCCTCGAGCTGGCGCTGGAGTACCAGTCGGCGGGCTGCCGCGAACTGCACGTCGTGGACCTGGACGGCGCACGCACCGGCGACCCCGCCAACCTGGACATCATCCGTGCCATTGCCGCCGGGACGACGATGACCGTGCAGGTAGGCGGCGGCATCCGCGACCAGGAGCGGCTGGAACGGCTGCTCGACTGCGGCGTCGACCGCGTGGTGATCGGGAGCCTGGCGGTGAACCGCCCCGAGACGGTCACTGGCTGGCTGCGCGAGGCAGGGCCGGAGCGGATCGTGGTCGCGCTGGATGTGCGGCTCGATCAGCGCGGCATCCCCCGGGTGACCAGCCACGGCTGGACGCGGGACTCGGACCTCACGCTGTGGCAGGCGGTGGAGCGCTTCACCGAGCCGCGCCTGCGCCACGTGCTGTGCACCGACATCAGCCGCGACGGCGCGCTGACCGGGCCCAACACGGAGCTGTACGGCGAGTTCGTCTCCCGCTTCCCGGACATCGGCCTGCAGGCCTCCGGCGGCGTGCGGGACGTGAGCGACCTCGAAGCGCTCGGGCGCTGCGGTGCCGCGGCGGCGATCACCGGCAGGGCGCTGCTGGAAGGCACGCTGACCAGAGAGGAGCTGCGGTCATTCTCGCGCGGCGCATAATTCCCTGCCTGGACGTCCGCGACGGCCGCGTCGTCAAGGGCGTGCGCTTCCGCAACCACCGCGACGTGGGCGACATTCTCGAACTCGCGCAACGCTACCGGGACGAGGGCGCGGACGAACTGGTCTTCTACGACATCACTGCCAGCCCCGACGGACGCTCCGTGGACCGCAGCTGGGTCTCCCGCGTCGCCGCCGTGCTCGACATCCCCTTCTGCGTGGCCGGCGGCATCCGCAGCCTGGAGGACGCCGAGAGCGTGCTGAACCGGGGCGCCGACAAGATCTCGATCAACAGTCCGGCGCTGGCCGACCCGGAACTGATCGGCCGGCTGGCCGCCCGCTTCGGCGTGCAGTGCGTCGTGGTGGGCATCGACAGCCGGGAGGAAGACGGCGACTGGTTCGTCTACCAGTACACCGGCGACCCGGACCGCACGACCGCCACCCGGCGGCGGACCCTCGACTGGGTGGCCGAAGTACAGCGCCGCGGCGCCGGCGAAATCGTACTGAACTGCATGAACCAGGATGGCGTGCGCGAGGGCTACGATCTCGGCCAGCTCGCCGCGGTACGGGCAGTCTGCGGCATCCCGCTGATCGCCTCCGGCGGTGCCGGGGTGCCGGAACATTTCCTGGCGGCGTTCGCGCAAGCCCGCGTCGACGGCGCGCTGGCGGCGAGCGTCTTCCACAGCGGCGAAATCCATATCGCGGAACTGAAACGCTGGCTGGCCGACCGCGGCATAGAGATGAGGATCTGAGGCTATGGCAGAACAACGGAACCCGGACTTCCTCCGGGAACTGGAGCAGGTGATCCGCGCGCGCCTGGACACCCAGGCTCCGCAGAGCTACACGGCCCGCCTGGTGGCCGGCGGCAAGGCCCGGGTGGCGCAGAAGGTGGCCGAGGAAGCGGTGGAAACGGCGCTGGCCAGCGCCACCGACGCGGGCAGCAGTGCGGTGGTCGGCGAGGCCGCCGACCTGGTCTATCACCTGCTCGTTCTACTGGCCGTCGAGGGTCTCGATCTGGCGGACGTGGCAGCCGAGCTGGAGGCCCGCCACCGCAGCCTCACCCGCTGACCGGCGCGCTGCCGAGCAGGATCTCGGCCGCGGGCTCGCGCAGGTTGTAGCGCGAGCCCATGGTGTAGCCGTAGGCGCCCGTGTTGGCGATCAGGATCACGTCGCCCTCCCGGCACTCGGGCAGCAGGCGGTCGTTGCCCAGCCGGTCGCCGCTCTCGCAGATCGGTCCCACGACCGTCACCACCTCCGTCGCCGGCTCGCCCAGCCGGGTGAGATTCACGATCTCGTGGTAGGCGCCGTAGAGCGCCGGACGGATCAGGCTGTTCATGCCCGTCTCGATGCCCACGTAACGCACGACACCCTTGCCCTTGGTCTGGGTAACCCGCGCGAGCAGCGCCCCCGACTCGGCCACCAGATAGCGGCCCGGCTCGACCCACAGACGGTAATCCGGCCAGGCCCGGCGCAATTCGCCCAGCAGTCGGGCCAGCTCCCCGGTATCCAGCGGTTCCTCGCCCGGTTTCTCCGGTATGCCGAGCCCGCCGCCGAGGTCCAGCGTGTGCACGTCGGGGAACCTCGAGGCGGCGTTGGCCAGCTCGTTCGCGACCTCCGCCCAATTGGTCGGGTCCAGGATGCCGCTACCGGTATGGGCGTGGATACCGACGATCCGCACGCCCGCCGCCGCGGCCAGCGACTCCAGCTCGCCCAGCTCGAACAGGGGGATGCCGAATTTGGAATGGGTGCCGGCCGTACGCACGTGCTCGTGATGCCCCCGGCCCTGACCGGGGTCGAGCCGGATAAAGACTTCCCGGTCGCGGAAGAGTTCGGGCCAGGCACGCAGCGGGTGCAGGTTGTCCAGGGTCACCCAGACGCCGAGCTCCAGGCCGTCGGCATACTCGCGGCGCGGCGCGAAATTCGGCGTGAAGAGGATGCGTCGCCGATCGATGTCGGGGAAGAGTTCCAGCACCCGCGCGATCTCGCCGGGAGAGACGCATTCGAAATTCACGCCGGCACTCTCCACCAGACGCAGGATGTCCCCGTTCGAATTCGCCTTCATGGCATAGAAAACCGCGTCCAGATGCTCGATGGACTGCAGGCGGGCGATCGCCGAGCGGATCGTATCGGCGTCGTAGACGTAGCGCGGCGAGTCCTCCTCGCATAGTGCCAGCAGCTCCTGGCGGCGGTGGCTCCACCACATGGGCGGCAGGCCCGGCGCCTCCTCTCCCTCGGCCTGCAGGGCCTCCCAGGTGGGGCCGAAGGCCTCGCCCCGCCGTTGCGGCGCGATGATGGAGCTGTGCAGCTTCTGCACCAGCCGGTAGCCCTGCTCGTCGTCCACGACGAAGGTCAGGTTGAGGTCGCTGGCGGCCTGGGTCACCAGGTGGATGCGCTGCTCCTCGAATACCTCCAGCGCCGGACCGAGCCGGTGCAGTATCGTGCGGATCTTGCGCCCCACGAGACTGACCGCCGCGCAATCCTCGATGACGCGCACCCGGCAGATGGTCTCCAGCTCCTCGACCAGCGCCTCCATCGCATCGCCGCCGAGCGCACCGGACGCGGTGTCGATGGAGACCGTGACGTTGCTCTCCGAGGTCGATACCAGATCCACCGAGACGGAATGGCGCCGGAAGACGTCGAAGGCATCGGCCAGGAAACCGACCTCCTGCCACATCGCCACGCCTTCCATGGACACCAGCGTGAGCCCCATGCGCAGCGAGATCGCCTTGACCCGCGGCTCGGCCTCGCGGGTGGCGGCCGAGACCACCGTACCGTCCAGGTCCGGCCGCGCGGTCCAGCGCACGTGGACCGGGATCTGCGCCCGGCGCACCGGCGGCACGCAGCGCGGGTGCAGGACGCTGCCGCCCGTGGAGGCGATCTCCTGCGCCTCGTCGTAGTGCAGCGCCGACAGCAGTCTCGCCGACGGCACGGCGCGCGGATTGCCGCTGAACATACCTGGCACGTCGGTCCAGATCTCGAGACGGCGCGCGCCGAGCAGGGACGCGAAATAGGCCGCCGAGGTATCCGAGCCGCCGCGCCCGAGCAGCACGGTCTCACCGTCCTCGTTGCGGGCGATAAAGCCCTGCGTGAGCACCGCGCCGCTGCCCGGCCCGAAGCGCGCAGGGAAGTCCGGGTCGCGGTCGTGCGCGCAGACCGCGCTCAGGAAGTGCTGGCGCTCGTTCTTGTTGCGCTGCCCGCCCGCCGCCAGGTGGTCGCGGGCGTCGGTCCAGGCCGCATCGACGCCGCGGGCACCCAGCCAGGCGGCGCCGAGCCGCGTGCTCATCAGTTCGCCGAGCCCCATCAGGCGGGCCTGCACCCGCGGGCTCGCCTCGCGGATCAGGCGGATACCGGCCGCGAGCTGACGCAGTTCGTCGAAATACTCGGCCAGCACCTCGTCGGCATCGAGGTCCAGCTCGCCCGCCAGGCGGCGGTGGCGCTCGAGGATCTCGCCCAGCACCGGCTCCGGATCGCCGCCGATGGCCTGGTCGATCAGGGTCTGCAGCGCGTTCGACACACCGGCCACCGCCGAGCAGACCACGAGCGGGCGCAGGCCCGCCCGCATCCGGTTGCCGATCAGCCCGGCGATACGCTGCCAGTCGTCCCGCGAGGAGACGCTGGTGCCGCCGAACTTCATCACCACCCAGGCGGAGTCCGCGCAGGCTGCCGGCGCACCGAGTTCCCGCGCGTCCTGGAAAGGCGCTTCCGTGAGCGCCGCGTCGGTCACGTCTGCCATACCGCCGCCGTCAGCCGTCGTCGTCGAAATTGTCGGTCACCGCCCCGAGAGAGGCGGAGCCGACCTGGCGGGCGTACTTGGCGAGCAGCCCCCGTGCGGGCGGCCGCCGGGAAGGGACCCAGTCGGCGCGACGGGCCTCCAGTTCGTCGGCGGTGAGATCCGCCTCGATAAGGCATGCGGCCCCGTCGATGGTGATGCGGTCGCCGTCGCGCAGCAGGCCGATCGGCCCGCCGACCGCGGCTTCCGGCGTCACGTGGCCGACCACGAAACCGTGGCTGCCGCCGGAGAAGCGCCCATCCGTGATCAGCGCCACCTTGTCGCCGAGGCCCTTGCCCATGATCGCGCTGGTCGGGCTCAGCATCTCGCGCATCCCGGGGCCGCCCACGGGCCCCTCGTAGCGCACCACGACCACGTCGCCGGCCTGCACCTGCCCGTCCAGGATGGCCTGCAGGGCCTGTTCCTCGGCTTCGAAAATGCGGGCGGTGCCGGTAAAGCGCGTGCCCTCCTTGCCCGAGATCTTCGCGACCGCGCCCTCCGGAGCGACGTTACCGTACAGCACCACCAGGTGGCTGTCGGCCTTGAGCGGATCGGACAGGGGCCGCACGATGTCCTGGTCCGCCGGGTAGGTGCCCGCATCGGCCAGGTTCTCGGCCAGGGTCCGTCCGGTCACGGTCAGGCACTCGCCATGCAGCAGGCCCGCGTCCAGCAGCATCTTCATCAGTGGCCGGATGCCGCCGATGGCCACCAGGTCGCTCATGACGTAGCGCCCGCTCGGCTTCAGGTCGGCCAGCACGGGCACGCGTTTGCCGATACGGGTGAAGTCGTCCAGCGCCAGCGGCACGTTCGCGGCATGGGCGATGGCCAGCAGGTGCAGCACCGCATTGGTCGAGCCCCCCAGCGCGATGACCACCGTGATGGCGTTCTCGAACGCCTCCCGGGTCAGTATGTGCGAGGGCCGGATATCGCGTTCCAGCAACTCGAGCACGGCGCGGCCCGCGCGCCGGCAGTCTTCGGTCTTGGCGCCGGAGATCGCCTCCTGGGCGGAGCTGTCCGGCAGGCTGAGTCCCAGCGCTTCGATGGCGGAAGCCATGGTGTTGGCCGTGTACATGCCGCCGCAGGCCCCGGGTCCCGGTATGGCCGTGCGCTCCACCTCGCCGAGCTCCTCCATGCTCATGGAGCCGGCGGAGACGCCGCCCACCGCCTCGAACACCGAGACGATGTCCCGGCGCTTCGGTCCCGGCTGGATGGTGCCGCCGTAGACGAAGACGGAGGGGCGGTCGAGCCGCGCCATGGCGATCACGCAGCCCGGCATGTTCTTGTCGCAGCCGCCGATGGTGACCAGGCCGTCGAAACCCTGGGCCCCGGTCACCGCCTCGATGGAGTCCGCGATGACTTCCCGGGAGACCAGCGAATAGCGCATGCCGGGCGTGCCCATGGAGATGCCGTCGGATACCGTGATGGTATTGAAGATGACCGCTTTGCCGCCGGCATCGTCGGCGCCCTCCGCCGCCGATCGGGCCAGGCCGTCGATGTGCATGTTGCAGGGCGTGACCATGCTCCACGTGGACGCTATGCCGACCTGAGGTTTGGTGAAGTCCTCGTCGTCGAAACCCACCGCCCGCAGCATCGCCCGGCCAGGCGCGTGCTCCACGCCTTCCACCACGATGCGCGAATAACGCCGCTTGTCTTTCCGCTCGCTCACACTGCCTCCGTCAACTTCGCCGCACTACTCGCCCGGCGGCCGCTTGCCGTATCCGCCGGCGCGCCGGAGCGCGCCGCAGCGCATTGTAGCGGATCGTCGGGCCGCCGGCGCCGGCGTTCGCGCGGGCCCTGCCGCCTTCAGATCGCGGTCAGCGGCACGATGACCGCCGCGGCGGCCAGCAGCAGCACGGCGAGCACCAGCAGGCGGCGCCGGCGCCGTCCGGCGCCTTCGACGGCGAACGGACGCAGAAAGGTCCGGACGTCCGCCGGGCGCTCGTAGCGCGAGAACGCGAGCGCCGCCTCCAGAGCGAGCCAGCGGGCCTCGGCGAGCCCCTCGATGCGCCGCGGCGACTCCCCCGCGGCCTCGGCCTCCGTCGCGTCCCGGCTGCCGAACACCCGGCGGCCGGACAGCATCCGGTAGCCGAGGCAGGCCAGTGAGTAGATGTCGTCGCGAACGGTCGGCGTCTCGCCTTTCAGTACCTCGGCACTGGAATAGGCCGGGGTAGCCGCCTTCAGGACGCCCGGGTCGAAGGTGCCGGTGCCGGTGGCGAGCACCCGGTCCAGGCGCGCGATACCGAAATCGCAGAGCTGCACGCTCCCGTCCGGCAACAGCATGACGTTGCCGGGTTTCACGTCGGCGTGGACCACGCCCCTGTCGTGGGCATGGGCCAGCGCCGCGCCGATGCCACGGACGATGTGCAGGGCGTCGCCGGTGGGCATCGGCTCGCCCGGCCGCCGATCCAGCCAGTCCGCCAGCGAGCAGCCGGGCAGCCAGTCCATCACGATGTAGAACCGGTTGCCGTCCCGGCCCAGGCCATGAAAACGCACCACGTTGGGATGGTCCAGCAGGAGTCCGGTCTCGGCTTCTCTCTGCAGCGCGCGCAGCGCCGGGCCGTGCTGGTCGAGCCGCGGTTTCAGCACCTTGACTGCGACCCAGACCGGCTCGTGGGTCTCGAGGGTGCGCTGCCGGTCGAGGGCCTTGTAGACCACCCCCATGCTGCCGCCCGCCACCCGGCGCAACAGCTCGTAACGCCCGCCGATGACCGTGCCGACGGCGAGTTCGGCCCGGCTGACGGTGTCTGCCGGCTCCGCCTCGCTGCTCTCGTCCAGGCGTTCCGTCGCGAGCTGCTCGCTGTCGCCGGACACCCCCGCAAGGGCCGGATTTCCGTCGAGGCGCGCTGTGGCGGCCTCTGCCTCGCGCTCCGTACCGTCCCGGCCGGGGCCGTTCACAGCACCTTGCCCGGGTTCAGGATTCCGTCCGGATCCAGCGCGGCCTTCAGGCGGCGCATCAGGTCCAGCTCAGTCTCGTCCAGGTAGCGGCGCATCTGCTCGCGCCGCAGCAGGCCCACCCCGTGCTCGGCGCTGAAGCTGCCGCCGCACGCGTGCACGGTGTCGAAGACGATCCCGTTGACCTCGGGCTCGGCGGCGCGGAACGACTCCGGATCGGCGCCGACCGGCTGGCTCAGGTTGTAATGGAGATTGCCGTCGCCGACGTGCCCGAACACCACCAGCCGGGCATCTGGAAACCGGCCGGCCAGCGCCGCCCCGGCCCGCTCGAGGAACTCGCCGATGCGCTCTACGGGCACCGAAATGTCGTGCTTCAGGCTCACGCCCTCGTGACGCTGGGCCTCGGAGATGCTGTGCCGCAGCCGCCACAGTGCATCGCGGCGACGGCCGTCGTCGGCGGCCACCGCGTCGCGCACCAGACCCTCGGCCAGCGCGGACTCGAGGGCGTCCTCCAGGCGCGGCATGGCTTCGCCCGGCTTGTTCGCCGTGCTCTCCATCAGCACGTAGGCCGGGTGATCGTCATCGAAGGGGTGGCGGGTATCGGCGATATGGGCGAGGACGAACTCCAGCGCCCGGGCGGAGATCAGTTCGAAGGCGCTGATCTCCTCGCCGAGCCGGCCGCGCATGGCCGCCAGCAATGCAACTGCGTCGCCGGGGCCGTCGATGGCGATCATGGCCGTGGCCCCGTCGGCCGGGCGCGGGTGGAGGCGGAGCACCGCGGCCGTGATGATCCCAAGCGTGCCCTCGGCCCCTATGAACAGGTCGCGCAGATCGTAGCCGGCCGTGTTCTTGCGCAGGGTGCGCAGGCCGTTCCACACGCGCCCGTCGGCGAGCACTACCTCCAGGCCCAGCACCTGCTGCCGCGCCGTCCCGTAGCGCAGCACGTTGATGCCGCCTGCGTCGGTGGACAAATTGCCGCCGATCTGACAGCTGCCCTCCGCCGCGAGGCTGAGCGGAAACAGGCGGCCTGCCTCGTCGGCCGCCTCCTGCAGGTCGGCCAGGACGCAACCGGCCTCCGCGATCAGGAAGTCTCCCGCCGTGCTGAGTTCACGAATGCGGTTCATGCGCTGCAGGCTCAGGATCACCTGCAGGTTTTCGTCGCCGGCCACGGCTCCGCCGCAGAGCCCGGTGTTGCCGCCCTGGGGCACGATGCCGATGCCGTGCCGCCGGCACACCGCGACCACCCGGGCAACCTCATCGGTAGTCGCCGGCAGCAGCACCAGTGGCGTCTCGCTCCGATAGCGCCCGCGCCATTCCTCGAGATAAGGCGCCATCGCCTCGGGGTCATCCAGATATCCCGCCTCGCCCACGGCGGCTTTCAGGGCCTCGAGTCTGTTCATCGAGCCTCCGCTCTGCGTGCCTCCGCTGCACCGGCCACCGGCGTTCCGCCGCCGCCCCGGGGCGCGACCGCAGTTTAGCACCGGCCCGGCACCGGTCGGCCCTTGGCACCGACTGCTTGCATCCACAGGGTCTCTTGATTACCGTCGAGCGGGTCCGCCGCCACGCGGGGACGCGCAGGCAGCACAGGGGCCGCCCGCTATCGTCCGATCGATCGTGGCCCGATAGTGGCGCAATAGTGACCCGATAGTGGCGCGACCGCGGCCCGACCGCGAACCCGGCGGTAAGACGACTTCCGAGCGGAGCCGAGATGAACCCGGATGACTATTCCATGGCCGACGACGGCCCGCCAGGCGCCGGCCCGCTGTTTACGGGTACGCTGTCCGAGCTGCCGCCGGACATGGACCTGCGCCAGCGCAGCAACCTCGTGCAGCTCGAGCAGCGGCTGCACCGGGAATGGGGTCTGGGCCAGAACTGCATCCTGAACTGGTGCATCCACGACGACGGCGTGCTGCTGCTGGTCGTCCCCCACTACGCAGTGGCCGAGTACACCGCCATGCCTGCGCCCGGCGAGCCGAGCCGCTGGCGGGTGTCGGAACGCTTCATCATGGACCTGATCTCCGGCCGCCGTCAGCTCACCCCGGCACAGATGGAGAAGGTCTCGCGCCTGCTACGGGTGGAACCGCGGCGGGTCCGGCTGCGTGAGCCGCTGCGCGACACGCCCGCCGAGAGCCGCATCATCGACATGATGGTGAAACGCTACGGCATCAGCTACGTCGAGAATCGTGCCGTCGCGCTGTTCGACATCGTGGGTTTCAGCCTGCTCAGTCCGTTCGAACAGATGACCCAGCTGAACAGCCTGTCGTATTCGCTGAATTCGGCCTACGCCAAGATGCTGGAGGGCGAACTGCGCATCAACTTCGCCCGCTCCTCGACCGGAGACGGTTTCTACATCTGGAACCGGGACGGCGGGGCGGACGCCAACACCAACCTCTATCATTTCATGCACCTGGTGCTGGCCGACAACGCCATTGCCCGGAGCAAGGCGAAGACCGCATCGGTGCCGCGTCTGCGGGCTGCCTTCCACGTCGGCAGCTGCTACGAGTTCCACCAGGCCGACGGCCTCAACCCGACGGTGCACGATTACATCGTGGGCGAAGTCACCATAGAGCTGGCGCGCATGATCGAGCGGGCCATGCCCGGACAGATCTTCGTGGGTGACTTCCATGCCCGCGGCCCGCTGGACGAGACACCGGGGACCGGGGTCATCGACCTGGACGCCATCCGCTTCGTCGATCAGGCACAGCACAACCTGCGGCAGCTGAAGGGGCTGGTGCTGTCCGGCGAACGCATCTCCGCGATCAAGTGCTATCTCACCGGCGAGAAACTCGCCTCCGGCAAATACTCCATCCGCAAGCTGGAGATCGCGGACAAGCACGGACTGTGCCGCTGCGTGTACAACGCCAAGGTGAATATCTACCGGGAACAGGCCGAGCCCATCCTGCTCGGCATCGAGGACCGGGTGCTCCGGCGCGACGCCTACGCCACGCCGACCGCCGAACTGCTCGCCCGGGATTGAAACGAAAGAGAAGAGACCGAATGGTCGGGGCGAGAGGATTCGAACCTCCGACCCCCACAACCCCATTGTGGTGCGCTACCAGGCTGCGCTACGCCCCGACTTCCGGCGGCTGAATCATACTCCCGCGAGCCGCCATTGCAACCCCGGCATCAGCGCCGGAGAATCTTCATGATCTCTTCAAGTTCTATGCGTAACTGTTTGATAATCTGCTGACTCTGGCTGACGTCAGACTTGGCCGCCTCGCCGGTCAGGCGCTGCCTGGCACCACCGATCGTGAAGCCCTCGTCGTACAGCAGGCTGCGGATCTGGCGGATGATCAGCACGTCCTGGCGCTGATAGTAGCGCCGGTTGCCGCGGCGCTTCACGGGTTTGAGCTGGGGAAATTCCTGCTCCCAGTAGCGCAGCACGTGCGGCTTCACCGCACAGAGTTCACTCACCTCGCCGATGGTGAAATAGCGCTTGCCCGGGATCGGTGGTAATTCGTCGTTATTTCCCGGTTCCAGCATAGGCTTCCACTCGGGCTTTTAATTTTTGTCCGGGCCTAAAAGTCACCACACGTCGTGCGGAGATCGGTATCTCCTCCCCCGTCTTCGGGTTGCGGCCGGGCCGCTCGTTCTTGTCCCGAAGGTCGAAGTTACCGAAGCCCGAAAGCTTTATTTGTTCGCCGGCGGCCAGTGCGGACCGGAGATCCTCGAAGAAGAGGTCGACCAGTTCGCGAGCTTCTCTCTTGTTGAGACCCAGCTCGTTGAAGAGCGACTCCGCCATTGCTGCCTTCGTCAGTGCCATCAGTCTCTCAGTCTCGCTCCGAATTCCCGTTCCAGAATCTGCACTGCCGAAAGCACGGCGGCATCCGCTTCATCGTCGGTAAGGGTGCGCGATGTTTCTTGCAAAATCAAGCCTAAAGCTACGCTTTTTAGCCCTTCTTCTATGCCTTTGCCGCGGTACACATCGAACACCCGGACCTCGCGCAGAGGCCCCTCGCCGACGCCGCCGAGTGCCGCGGCCATGGCGCCGACCGCCACCTGGTCCGCTACCAGCACCGCAATGTCGCGGCGCACGGAGGGATAGCGCGAGATCGGTGCGGATACCGGCACATTCGCGGCGAATGCGCCAGGGAAATCCAGTTCGAAGAGCACGGCCGACTCCGGCAGGTCGAGGCGGGCCGCCAGGGCCGGATGCAGCCGGCCCATGTGCCCGAGCCGTTCTCCGCCCCTCAGCACCGCGGCGCACTGGCCCGGATGCATCGCAGGATGGGCGGCGGGCTCCATCCGGAGCGCGGCAGCATCGCCGCTCAGCGCCAGCGCGGCCTCCAGGTCCGACTTCATATCGAAGAAATCTGCAGGGCGCTCGTCCACGCCCCATTGCTCGGGCAGCACCGAGCCGCAGGCGACGGCCGCGAGCCGGCGTGTCTCCACCACAGAACCCTCGACGCCCGAGAAGCACACACCGATCTCGAACAGCCGCACCCGAGCGCGCTGACGGCTCACATTCCTGGCCACGGCCTCCAGCAGCCCCGGCAGCAGCGAGGAACGCATGACCGACAGCTCAGAGGAGATGGGGTTGGCAAGCGTGAGCACGCCGCTTTCGCCCATGATCTCCTGCTGGCGCCGCGGATCGACGAAGCTGTAGGTAATCGCCTCGTGATAACCCCGATCGACCATCGCCGAACGCACCCGCTCCCGGTCCACGGCGGTCTCGGTCACGGCCGGCAGGCCCAGCGCGCCGCGCGTGCGGATCTCCGGAATCTCGTCGTAGCCATGCACACGGGCCACCTCTTCTATGAGGTCCTCCTCGATGGCGATATCGAATCGGAAGCTGGGCGGCGTGACCTCCCAGCCCGCCTCGACCGGCGTCACCGTGTTGCCGAGCCGCTCCAGGATGCCCCGGACCTCGCCGTCCTCCAGGCCCACGCCGAGGACCCGCGCCAGTCGCTCGCGGCGCAGGACCACGGGCGCGCGCGCCGGCAGGCAGCCCTGGTCCGCGACCTCGGCCACCGGCCCGGGCGTACCGCCGGCGATCTCGACCAGCAACGCCGTCGCCCGTTCGATCGCACGCCGCTGCCCGGCCGGATCCACGCCGCGCTCGAAACGCATGGAGGCATCCGTGTGCAGGCCGAAGCGCCGTGCCCGGCCGACGAGTGCGTCGGGCGTGAAGAAAGCGCCCTCCAGCAGCACGTCGACGGTGGCCTCGCTCACCGCGGTGGACTCACCGCCCATGATGCCGGCCAGCCCGATCGGACCGCGGTCATCCGCGATGACCAATATCTCGCCGTCGACCTCCACCGTACGCCCGTCCAGCAGCACCAGGGACTCGCCCTCCGCGCCCGCCCGGACCTGTATCGCACCCTGCAGGAGTCCCAGATCGTAGCCGTGCAAAGGCTGTCCGTACTCCAGCAGCACGTAGTTCGTCACGTCGACCACCGGATGGATGGTGCGCACGCCGCTCCGCCGCAGCCGCTCCTGCATCCACATCGGCGTGCGGGCGCCGGCGTCTATGCCACGCACGACGCGGCCGATGAACCGGGGACAGCGCTCCGGGGCGAGCACACGGATGGAATGCGTATCGTCGCCGCCGGCCTCCACAGGGGACACCGACGGGTCCGCCAGGGCAGCGCCGGTGAAGGTCGCCACCTCCCGCGCGACCCCGAGGACGCTGAAGCAGTCGCCCCGGTTCGGGGTGAGGTCGATATCGATGACGGTATCCGGCAGGCCCAGCAGTTCGCCCAGCGGCGTGCCCGCGGCCGCATCGGCGGGCAGTTCCATGATGCCGTCCGATTCCTCGCCGAGACCGAGCTCGGCGATAGAGCAGAGCATGCCCGCCGATTCGACGCCCCGCAGCTTCGCCCGCTTCAGTTTCATGCCGTTCGGCAGCACGGTGCCCGGCAGGGCCAGGGCCGAGCGCAGGCCGGCGCGCACGTTCGGGGCGCCGCAGACGATCTGCACCTCTTCGCCGCCGCTGGCGACCCGGCAGACGCTCAGCCGGTCGGCATCCGGATGGGGAGCAACGTCCAGCACCTCGCCCACCATGACCCCCTCGAGCCCGGCGCCGAAGCGCTCCGTGCCGTCCACCTCCAGCCCCGCGAGGGTGAGGCGTTCGACCAGCGCATCGGACGAGACGTCCGGATCCACCCAGCGGCGCAGCCATGTCTCGCTGATCTTCATCGGCCCGCGAACTGCTCCAGGAAGGCGAGATCGTTATCGAAGAAGATGCGCAGGTCACGGACGTCGTAGCGCAGCATCGCCAGCCGCTCCACGCCCATGCCGAAGGCGTAGCCGGTGTACTCCTCCGGATCGACGCCGACGTTGCGCAACACGTTCGGATGCACCATGCCGCAGCCGAGAATCTCCAGCCAGCGTCCCTGCTCGGAGAGCACGTCCACCTCGGCGGAAGGCTCCGTGAACGGGAAATAGGAAGGGCGGAAGCGCAGCGTGGCCCGCCGTTCGAAGAACTGCTCCACGAAGTCGTGCAGCACCGCCTTCAGGTTGGCGAAGCTGACGCCGCGGTCGATGACCAGGCCCTCGACCTGATGGAACATGGGCGTGTGGGTCTGGTCGGAATCGCAGCGATAGACCCGCCCCGGCGAGATGATCCGGATGGGCACACCCTCGGCCTGCATGGCGCGGATCTGCACCGGCGAGGTGTGCGTGCGCAGCAGGTGCCCGCCCGGGAAATAGAAGGTGTCGTGCATGGCACGGGCGGGATGATTCTCGGGAATGTTAAGGGCCGTGAAGTTGTGGAAATCGTCCTCGATCTCCGGCCCTTCGCGCACCTCGAAACCGGCGTTGCGGAATATCGCCTCCATGCGCTCCAGCGCACGGACCACGGGGTGACGGCCACCGGGACGCTGACCCCGGCCGGACAGCGTGACGTCGATCGCCTCCGCCGCCAGCCCCGCCTCGAGCGCCTCGGCCTGCAGCGCAGCCCGTCGCTCTGCGATGGCATCGGCGACGACGCGCTTCGCCGCGTTGATGCGCTGGCCCGCCGCCGGGCGCTCCCCGGCCGGCAGGCTGCCGAGGCTCTTCAGCGCGGCGGTGAGTTCGCCCTTCTTGCCGAGCAGACTGACCCGGATGCGATCCAGCGCATCGAGGTCCGAGGCCGCGGCGATATCCTCGCGCGCACGCGATTCAATCTCGTCGAGATCAAGCATGCTTCCAGGGTTCCCGCTGCGGGGTCCCCGCCCCGGTCAGGCGGCGAGGCTGGCCCTGGCCTGCTCGGCGATGGCGGCGAAGCCCTCCGGATCGTGCACCGCGATGTCCGCGAGGACCTTGCGGTCGATCTCGATCTCGGCATTCTTGAGACCGTTCATCAATCGGCTGTAGGACAGGCCGTTCGCCCGCGCAGCCGCGTTGATGCGGGTGATCCACAGTGCGCGGAATTCGCGCTTGCGATTGCGGCGATCCCGGTAGGCGTACTGGCCGGCCTTGATGACCGCCTGTTTCGCCACCCGGTACGTCTTGCGCCGCGCGCCGTAATAGCCCTTCGCCTTGTCGAGCACCTTCTTGTGCCGACCGCGGGCGATAACGCCTCGTTTCACTCGTGCCATGGTCCTGCCCTCCTCAGCTGTACGGCAGCAGGCGACGCACGGCCGGTACGTCGGCGTCGGCTACCTGAAGTGTGTGACGAAGATGACGCTTACGCTTGGTGCTCTTCTTCGTCAGGATATGGTTGAGGTGGGACTGGGAGCGCTTGTAGCCACCCTTGCCCGTGCGGCGGAAACGCTTGGCGGCGCCCCGGTTGGTCTTCATCTTCGACATCTTCGTCTCCGTTTTGTCTGGCCCGGTACCGGTCATTGCCGGATCAGGCGGGCTCGGCACCCGCAGGCGTCCTCGCCACTTCTCTTTATATCGGGCCTGAAGGCCCTCCTGCGTCTCGGGCCTGAAGGCCCTCCTACATCTCGCTATCGGGCCTGAAGGCCCTCCTACTTCTTTCTTGGTGCCAGCACCATGACCATCTGCCGCCCTTCCATCTGCGGCATCTGCTCCACGGTGGCAAGCTCCTCGAGATCGTCGCGTACTCTTGCGAGCAGTTTGGCGCCGAGTTCCTGATGGGCCATCTCCCGGCCCCGGAATCTCAGCGTCACCTTCGTCTTGTCGCCACTCGTGAGGAATCTCGTGAGATTCCTCAGTTTCACCTGGTAGTCACCCTCGTCCGTATTCGGCCGGAACTTGACTTCCTTGACATGGACCTGCTTCTGCTTGCGCTTTGCGGTCTGGGCCTTCTTGTTCTGCTCGAAGACATACTTGCCGTAATCCATGATCCGGCACACGGGCGGATCGGCGTTCGGCGACACTTCCACCAGATCCATGTTCTGTCCGGATGAAAGCTCGAGTGCTTCGGGCAGTGGCAGTACGCCGATCTGGTCCCCGTCGGCTCCGATGACTCTGACCGTCGACGCCTCGATCTCGTCGTTGCGTCGGACGCGTTTTGCTGCAGCGATACGAAGTTCC
This sequence comes from uncultured Woeseiaceae bacterium, assembly GCA_964421805.1. GTDB lineage: Bacteria > Pseudomonadota > Gammaproteobacteria > Steroidobacterales > Woeseiaceae > Lentisalinibacter. The sequence continues at coordinate 622 of CAYQZN010000017.1, read as the reverse complement.
TCCAATAAACAACGGCCGCGGCTCGCGACCCCTTCCGCCGGCCCGTCGGGGCCGACCCGGGTAAGCGCGTGCCCACGGCCCGTGTCGAACACGGACACGGGCGCTCTCGCCATCGCCCGCATACCGTTCGCAGATTCCGGAATTTTATCGCCGGCCCCGCTCGGAGACAAGCCCGCAGCGATGCAATTTTGCTCGCTGCAACAGCCTGTTGCCGGTCTCCGGAGGCACCTGCCGGGAAGCGACTGGTGGGCGATGGTGGGATCGAACCACCGACCTCCACGATGTCAACGTGGCGCTCTACCCCTGAGCTAATCGCCCGCCTGCCCCTCGCAGGGGTGCGCAAAGATACCGGATTGTCACTGATGCAGGCAAGCGGATCAGCCCGCGGCCACGTCGTCCAGTCCGAGGCCGACGCGGCGGATGCGCTCGATCTCGTCGCGCAGCTTCGCGGCTTCCTCGAACTCCAGGTCCCGGGCGTGGCGGTACATCTTCTGCTCCAGCCGGTTCGCCCTGCGCAGCAGCTCGTCCTCGCTCATGCCCTCCCACTCCGGATGGTCCTCGGCCACGCGCCGGCGGCCGCGGCCCCGGCCCGGCGCCGAGCGCGCGCCCTCCATGATGTCCG